>JBAULD010000084.1:0-2794 GCA_049578005.1 Polyangiaceae bacterium | reverse complement strand
AGTAGATCCCACGCATCGATGCCGACGAGATACGCGATACGCCGGATTGGCCAACGTACCGCGGTACATGCCACTGAGGATCAGCGACTGCTCCACGGGATTGCCGAGCGCACGCTTGCGATCGAGAGCATCCGGTAGCATGCATATCGCGGAGCGCCCGTTCGCCTGGACCACCTGTCGCGTAACCTTTGCCGGCGCCGGACCGTACTCTTCACCGTGAGCGTCGTCGTCGACAAAGTGATCAGCGAAGCTGCGACGGCCGGGGCGGTGCTTCTGGCGTTCGGGTGCGCCGCACGGGTGCCGCTGCCGGCGCGCGCAGCGAGCCTAGAAGCGGCGGAGTGCGGGGACGCGCCGCCGGCGGAGGAAGAAGCAAGAGTCGTGGATGGGATGACGGTCCTGAGCGCGCGCGCCACGCGTTACCAGGATCCCTGCAGAGGCACGTGCCAGATCCGCTCGGTGCAGCTCGTCGTGCGGCCGCCGCCAGGAATCGATCTTTCGCGCTTCGATCGCATTCTTCGATGCCACAACCTACGCGTCCTCGACGGCGAGGTAGACGCGTCACGGATACCGAACGATCCATACGGACTGCGCGATTCATGGTTGGAGATCGAAGTGAAGCCCGAAGACGGCAATTTCCAGGTGACGCTGAGCGGCGACAGCGTCTCGGATACCCTTCGAATCCTGGACCGGGCGAAGGCATACGCCGCTGCGCACGCCCCCGCTTCCCCCTAGACGTCCGCCCCTGCTGTCTGAGGAGACCGGCTCGCTACTGCCGACTCGCCCCTTTCTGGATGGGAACTAAGCTAAGAGCGAGCATGTCCATCCAGCCGCTTCCGGTCCTCCTCGACGAGCAGCCCATCGCGGCGAAGAAGCCTCCCGCCGAGGCCTCCTCGCTCGCGCACAAAGAGCTCAACCGGGGTCCGTGGTGGCAGAGAATTCCCGCGTACCGGTCGGTCGACGAAGCGACGTTTCTCGACCACACGTGGCAGGCCAAGAACTCGATCACCAAGGTCTCCAAGCTCGTCGAAACGATCCAGGAGATGGTGCCCACCGGGTTCGTCGAGGACCTGGAGAACGGCATGACTCGCGCGCCAATGAGCGTGCGCGTCAGTCCCTACATCGTCTCGCTGATTGACTGGGAGCGTCCTTACGAAGATCCGCTTCGCACGCAGTTCTTCCCGCTGGCATCCCGCCTCCTTCCCGACCATCCCAAGCTCGGGCTCGACTCGCTCCACGAACAGGCGGATGCCCCGGTGCCCGGGCTCACGCATCGCTACACCGACAAAGCCCTCTTTTTGCCTCTCGACACCTGCCCCGTCTACTGCCGCTTTTGCACCCGCTCGTACGCCATCGGGCTCGACACGAACGAGGTCGAGAAGGTGCATCTGCGCCCCAACGACGATCGCTGGCGCCGCGCGTACAAGTACATCGCGTCGCGCCCCGAGCTCGAAGACATCGTCATCAGCGGCGGCGACGCCTATCAGCTCCGCCCGCAGCATGTCCAGGAGATAGGGGAGGCCCTGCTCGCCATCCCAAACGTGCGCCGGCTGCGCTTCGCCACCAAAGGGCCGGCCGTCATGCCGATGAAGATACTCACCGACGCCGCCTGGGTCGATGCGCTGACGCGCGTCGTCGAAAAGGGACGAAAGTGCGGCAAAGACGTCGCGCTCCACACGCACTTCAACAGCCCCAACGAGATTACCGGCATCACCGAAGCGGCCATGGCGCGCCTATTCGAGCGCGGGATCGTCGTGCGAAACCAGACCGTCCTGATTCGCGGGGTCAACGACACCGTCGAGACGATGGCGCTCCTCGTGAAGCGGCTCGGACACGTCTGCGTTCATCCGTATTACGTGTACGTCCACGACATGGTTCGAGGCGTCGAGGACCTTCGGACGAGCGTCGACACGGCGCTTCACATCGAGAAGCACGTGCGCGGCATCACCGCCGGCTTCAACACGCCCACGTTCGTAGTCGACGCCCCCGGAGGCGGGGGCAAGCGCGACGCGCACTCGCACGAGTACTACGACCGCGATACGGGCATCAGCGTCTTTGCGGCACCCAGCGTCAAGCCTGGCCAGCTTTTCATGTATTTCGATCCTCTCCACCAGCTATCGACGCATCAGCAGCGCCGCTGGGCGGACCCGGAGGAGCAGCAGGTGATGGTCCAAGACGCCCTGAACAAGGCGCGCATCCGGGCGCGGTAGCGACCGCTATCGCGCGAGCGCGGCTTCCGGGTATTGCAGCCGGAGCTGCACGTCGATTCCGTTCGCCTCGTCGCTTCGACCGAGCGCACGCAGTGCCTGCTCTTCGACCGCGAGCTCCTCGGGAACGAGCTGGCGCGAAGGAAGGGCGCGGGCGGAGCGAATCGCCCGGAGTGCTGTCCGCGGATCGGAGCGCGCAAGCGCGCCGCGTGCTTCGGCTACCAGCGAAGCTTCCCGCGCCAGAATGTCTTCGTGGTTTGCGCGTCTGGCGTGCGGAGCCGCTGCTCGCACCGCGGCCGGTGGCGTCGTCGAAATCGCGCCCTCGGCGGGGCCGGGACCCAAAGTCGGCGAAGGCGTCCGAGTCCAAATCGACTCCACACCAGCGGGGCGCGCAGGCGGCAGGGACGCGGGCGCTTCGATGACTGGATCCACCGTCCTCGGTATCTTGGGTGTGGGACCGACCTGAAGAAGTACGGTCGCCAGCCCCACCGCGAGCGAACCCCCGAACAGCGTCCCCACGGCGAGGAGTTTGGTGGCGCTCGCTCCGCCGGCGACCAGGGCGCTCGCGGCGGTTCCCCCCGCCATTGCGG
>JBAULD010000083.1:0-11813 GCA_049578005.1 Polyangiaceae bacterium | reverse complement strand
CGCGGGGAGCGCGCAGTTCACCCGGTGACGCTGACTTGACCGTGACGAACTCGTACGGGGCAGTTCACCCGGTGACGCTGACCTGACCTGCCCGACCGCTGACCTGACCAGTTCACCCGGTGACGCTGACGAGACGCTGACGATGACGACGCTGACCGCTGACCTGACCGACCGACCAGTTCACCCGGTGACGCTGACTGACTGACCGTGACGCTGACTGACCGGTGAAGCTGACGACTGACCGCTGAAGCTGACTGACCGGTGGTGACGCTGACCGGTGCCGCGGACTTACAGCTGACAGCCGGTGACGCTGACAGCCGCGAGGCGGTAGGATAAGGGAGTTCGATGTCCGCGCGTAATTTGGTGTCAATTGCTGCAGTATTCGTGATGTGCAAGGGCGTCGCTCACGATCCTCCTGCTCCCGGCGCGCCGCCCCTGGCGTCCACGGAGATCTCGCTGCCCATGGATGCCCCTACGCCGCCGGAAGTATTGCCTCCTGGCCAGCATTCCACCTCGGCGCCCTCGGCTTCGGAACCCACGGACGGTTCTATCCTCGAGTGCCGAGTATTGCGGGGCCCGATCGAATTGCCAATTCCGGCGCCCCCGGCGCTCGCCTTTCAGGGTGAGGTGCTCGAAGCTGTTCTCAACGACAACGGGCGTCCCCGCACGATCACGCTGCAGGCCGGTCCCGTGACGCTCGCTGCAGTGCCTGCGGGCCGAGAACGCTCCGAGGGCGACAAGTCAGCCCGTTTTGCAATTCCATGTGCAGTCGCGGCCGACCGGATCTTCTGTCCCGATCGATCAGGCGCGATACACAGATCTAGGCGCGGGACAGCAGAAGAGCACATTGTTGCGAGTAGCCGTGTCGCCACCCGAATCGCTGCGGCAACAATCGGCGGCTCGCACGCCGCCCTCGCATATCTCGCTAGCCGACAGACCTCCGAAGGTTGGGTAAGTGAGGCGTGGCTCTCCATAGACGATGAGCCACCTCTGCGCGCTTCGGAAGACGGTAGCGGCGCGACTGCAGTCGCGTTGGGCCAGAAAGGAGGCGCGATCTTGGCCGTGTTGACCGATGCTCGAACCGCGCTGACCGCAATGCATGCGCGGACCATCTCCTATGGACATCCACTTCGATTGGGCGAGGACTCTGTCGTTTTCGTCGGAGGCCCGGGCGATCGACGGACCCGCGCGGCGCTCTCGGTGGCTGCGTCGGGCCCGTCTTGGGCCCTCCTGCCGATCGCGAAGGACGTTGGCAGTTTCGGACTGGCGATCGTTAGGATTGACGATCCGCCCCGCGTCGACGAGCCGGTCATCTGGTCCGTATACCCCAACGGGCTTGATCCGGCACCCGTCGCCGTGGCGACGAGCGGCGCCGAGGGCTCGGTGACATGGGTCGCGCTCATCCGTCCTCGGTCTTCGGAGCCCTCGTCGCCCCGGGTGCTCGAGCTTGGTCGCCTCGTCGGTGCTGGCGTCTTCGCGACGCGCAGCGTGCTTCCAACGACCGGGAATCCTACAGACGTAGCGCTGGCCGTCGACCCTTTCGGGGCTTTGTGGCTGGCGTGGCTCGACGGGGGCGGGAGCTGGCTCGAGCGCCTCTTGTGTCGTTGATCGCGGCAGCCGACTGCGTCGGCGTTTGCCCCCTTGCAGCGCGCTCGCTCATGAACAAGCATTTACCGATGAAGCACCGGAAGGAGCCGGCAGCCCGCCAACGCTCTTCCGTTCGTCTCCCGCGACGTCGGGGCGAGTCTCGCGCAGTCTTCCGAAGGGGAATCCTCGACGCGGCGGAAGCGATTTTTGCGGAACGCGGCTTTCGCGGTGCCCGGATTCAGGACATCGCTGCGCGAGCGCGAATCGCCGTCGGTACGGTCTACAACCACTTCACCGACAAGGACGACGTACTCGGGGCTCTGCTCGAGGAACGGACCGAGGAGCTCGTCACTTCGCTAAAAGCCAAACGACAGGATCCGAGGGAGTTCCGCGACAGGCTCGAGGTGCGCGTCGGACGAATGCTCGCGTGTGTCGAGAAACACTGGGCGTTTTTCGCCGTCGCCAACGAGCAGGGACTCTTCGCGGGCTCGGCCGTTCCCTCCGTTCGGACTGCGACACGCCGGCTGCGCCACGTCGAGCAGTTCCGCGCGGTGTTCCGTGCCCTCGTGGACGAGGGGATTTCGTCCGGAGATCTCGAACCGATCGGAGGCGATGCGTTAGCGCGTTTCCTTGGCGGGACGCTCCGCGCATTCCTCTTGTCCTCGCTCGTCGAACGAAATCCCGATGTGGGTCAGCACGCCGCCACGATCGTGGACCTCTTCCTTCACGGGGCCGCACGCCGGGTCTGAAGCTCCCCTGGCGGCGGTTAGGCGCGAGCTTGAGCGTGCTATCTGAGGGCGACTATGACTTCCGCCGATCCCCATTATCACGCAACTCGCGCGTATTACGACGAGTTTTCATCTCGATACGAGTCGGAGCGTCGCCCGAACGTCCCCGAGGGCTACCACGCGCTAATCGACGACCTCGAAGTCGAACTCGTCGAGCGCTACGGCACAGGCGGTGACGTACTCGAGTGCGGTTGTGGAACGGGCTTGATCCTCGAACGCATCTCGAGGTTCGCGCGTAGCGCCAAGGCAATCGATGTGTCTCCAGGGATGCTCGTGCACGCCCGAGCGCGCGGCCTCGACGTGCGTGAGGCCAGCGTGACGGCAATCCCGTTTCCGGCGGACGCCTTCGACGTGACGTGCTCGTTCAAAGTTTTGGCCCATGTGCCGCGAGTGGCGCGAGCGCTGGCGGAGATGGCCCGCGTGACGCGCGCCGGTGGCGTAGCGATCGCCGAGTTTTACAATCCCGTGAGTTTGCGTGGGCTCGTCAAGCGCATCGCGCCGGCTAGGGCCATCTCTCACCGGGCGAAGGAAAGCGACGTTTACACGCGCTTCGATGCCCCGTGGATCATCCCCCGCGTTCTTCCTCCTACACTTCGCATCGAAGCGGTCCGCGGCGTGCGCATCGTCACGCCGACCGGCGCGGCGCTGGGTCTGCCCGTGCTCGGGGACTGGTTGCGAAAAATCGAGTGGCGACTTGCGGATACACCGGCAGCGTTCTTCGGCGGCTTCTACGTTCTCGTTCTTCGAAAAATCGTCGAATGACGCCCGGGACGCGAATTACGGGTTACTGAGCGCTTCGATAAGCCGTAGGGCAACGCTCGGTGCGTCGCCTTCATCGTGCTTGAGGTAAACAAAAGCTTCGCGCCACGCTTGGGCCCGAATCTTCGCGGCCCACGAAGCGACGAGTTCGTTCGGGTACGAGTCTCGTCGGAGCCGTATGTAACCCCAGTCGGCGGTGGCGACGAGCGGTGACTCGAGAGACTCCCCCTCGGCGACGCAAAGCGCGGCTCGGCTTTCCCGAAGTGCGGCAAAAACCTCTTCGTCGAACCACGATGGGTGGCGAAATTCAAGTGCGATCCTTGGCTTTGGGACGAGGGTGGCCGTCGACTCGAGAAACGCGACAAGGCGTGACATGTCCTTCCGCAAGAAGGGCGGCAGCTGGAATAGGACGGGCCCGAGCCGCGGTCCCAGCTCTCCCGCGACTCGAAAAAAGGCGGCTGTGGTCTCAGCCGCATCCTTCAGCCGTGCGATATGGGTGATCCGCTGCGGCGCTTTGAGCGAGAACGTGAACGACTCGGGCACTTCGGACGCCCAGCCGCCGACGAGTTTGGCCGTCGGCATCCGGTAAAATGTGTTGTTAATCTCCACCGTGGGCAGGCGCTCCGAATAGAAGCGGAGAAAGCCTCGGGCCGGAAGGTCGTCTGGATAGAAGGCTGGCTTCCACTCCTTGTACGAGTAGCCGCTGGTGCCCACCAGGACGTGCATGGCGCGTTTAGCCTACATGAAACCGGCCTGGGGAGCTGAAATCCGACGGATGCGACTGCACCTGCTGCACCGCTCGACGACGGGGCGCTTCCGCGATCTTCCTTTTTCTCCGTGTCGCGCGGTAAGCTCGCGTTCGTGACGGACGACCCAAAAACAAGTCGGCGTGGTGTAATGAAAGCCCTCGTTGTGGGCGGCGGCGCGGTGGGATGCGGAGCGGTAGCCGTACCGACCGTGCGTTTCCTCCTGGCCCCCGCGCGCGGCGGCTCCGATTCCGGGCGTTGGATTCGCGCTCTGAGGCTCGACGCGTTGGCGATAGGAGAGCCTAAGCGCGTGACGCTCATCGCGGACCACGGAGATGCGTGGACGCTCGAGAAGGCAGTCGAGCTCGGGGCGGTATGGCTCACGCGAGTCGGCGTCTCGGAGGTACGCGCGTGGAGCGTCACGTGTCCCCACTTGGGATGCGCGATCGACCGCGCGGCCAGCGGTCCCGGCTTCTACTGCCCATGTCACGATTCGTCTTTCGATCCGGACGGGCGCCGTCAGACTGGCCCTTCACCGCGAGACCTCGATGCCTTGGCCACGCGCATCGAAGACGGGGTGGTCTTCGTGGAGTTCAAGCGCTTCCAGATGGGGATGCCGGCGAAAGTTTCAATCGGTTGAACGGCGCGAACATGATCCATGAACTCGACAACTGGTTGGACGAGCGCGTCGGCTTGCGTTCTTGGCTTCGATCCGAGCTGGCTCGGAGCGTTGTGGTGGGCGCGCCCTGGTCGGCGGCGCTTGGCGCTTCCGTCGGTGCGTGCTTCGCGATCCTCGTAATTACCGGGGTGGTCCTGATGACGGCCTACGCGCCCTCGCCGCAGTCGGCTTGGGCCAGCGTGCACTACGTCGAATACAAGCTCGCGGGGGGGTGGATGATCCGCGGAATGCACGTTTGGGCGTCGCAGGCGCTCCTCGCGCTCTCCGCAATCCATGTTGCGCAGGGAGCCTTCGCCGGGGCTTACAAGCGCCCACGCGAAATCGCGTGGTGGTTCGGATTGCTCGTCATCGGGCTCGCCGTGGGCGAAGCGATCACCGGAGGACTTCTCCCTTGGGACCAGCGCGGTTGGTGGGCCCGGGTCGTCGAGGGCAACATTCTTGGACTAGCGCCCGTAATCGGTCGCTTCACCCAGCAAATGATGCTGGGTGGGTCGGAGCTAGGGGCCCTCGGCCTAGCCAGGGCGTACGCGGTGCACGTCATTGTCCTACCTCTCTTGATCGGCGTGATTCTCTGGGGCCGGGCCAAGCTGGTCGAGCGCCACGGTTGGACCGAAGGGGGTACGAGAGCGACGTACGCGGAGCTTCTCTTGCGCCAAGCGGGGATCGCCGCTCTGGTCGTCCTGTTTCTTTCGGCGCTGACGTTGGCCTCCCGCGGAGCAACCCTCGACGCGCCCGCAGATCCCATGAGCGACTACCCGGCCCGCCCCGAGTGGTTCTTGCTCACGATGTTTCAGCTCCGGAAATTCTTCCACGGCTCGCTGGAGTTCTGGGGCACGTCCCTCCTGCCGGCGGCGGCTGGCGCATACTTGGCAGCTCTGCCATTTCTGGATCCTCCCGCGGCAGGGGATGCGGCGTCGGTCCTTGCGGCGCGCGATCGCCGGTTCCTTGTTTTGGCACCCGTGATCGTGATCTTCGGAGGTGCCGTGGGGCTCGGTCTTTTTGCTTGGCGGAAAGACGCACGGGATGCGCAGTATGCAAAGCAATCGGCGAAGGCCGAGGCCCACGCGGTCGCAGCGGTGAGCCTCGCGATGAACGGCGTACCCCCCTCGGGTGCGCTCGACATGGTTCGTCACGATCCAGAGCTGCGTGGACACGACTTGTTCGAACGGCACTGCGCGAGCTGTCACGTGCTCGGTGACCTCGGTGATCCGAAGAAGGCTACGGCGCCGACGCTCGACGGATGGGGAACGCCCGACTGGATCACGTCCATGATGCACGACCCTGATGCGCATCAATTCTTTGGCGAGGGACCTTACAAGGGCGAGATGCCCAGCGTAGACGTTCGACCCAAAGACCTGCCCGCGCAGCAGGCTTGGAAGCCGATGTTGAAGTCCGAAGCGGAGAAACGCGCGGTGGCTGTCTTCCTGGCCTCCCAAGGCGATGAGCCGGGCGATGCGCCTCGAAACGAAGACCCTGCAAGGCGAGCGCTCGCGGAGAAGATCGTCACGGAGCGATGCACCGGTTGTCACCTGTACAATGGGAGTGGCGATGACGACGGCACGGGTAACGCCCCGGAGCTCTTGCATTACGGCTCGGTCGCTTGGACTCGAGCGCAAGTAGGAAACCCTTCCAGTAGCTCCACGTACCGCAAGGACGCGCTCGATCCCGAGAAAAAGAAGCACATGCCGCGCTTCGATGGCGATCTCTCGGAGGCGGACGTCGACCTCGTAGCGCGCTGGACACGCTCGCGCGCCCGCGCTCTGTCCGCGCCGAGATGAGTTGCACGGGCGCGCTTGGCGCCGCACCTTTGCCGTCATGAGCAAGACCCGACGGGAAGTACTCGACGAATCTCGGCGCAAGGGGGCCGTGGCCGGCGCAGCGACGGTGGCTACGGTCGCGCTCGGAGCGGCGGTAAGTCTGCCGGTTGCGGTGGTCGCGGCGGTTCCAACGGCCTGGCTCGGCTGGCGCTGGTGGAAACACCGGGCCGAAAACGGCATCAAATTCTAACGCCGGTCGAGTGGCAAATCGCTCCCGGCAAAAGTCGAGGAAAGGCGAGCGGTCTCGGTCCTGTGACGGGCCACGGGCGCCACGGCCATCCGTAGACACCGGAGTTGACGATCTGTGCGCCGCTGGCCTGCAACCGAAGCAACCGCACCCGCCCCAGTGCCAGAAGAGTTGGCGCAGACGCACCCATCGGGTTCCGCCATCGTCGGCGGTTGGCAGCTTCTCCGGATGGTTGGCGAGGGAGCGACCGCCCGAGTCTGGCAGGCGCGCCATGTTTCACGCGTACAAATGGTCGCACTCAAAGTGGCCAGGCCGGAGGGTCCGGCCAGCGAGGCCGTCGCACGCGAGGCGACGCTTCTCGCGCGCGTTGGGAGGCGATGGGGCCCGGCCCTGGTGGACGCAGGACCTGGTTTTGTCGCGATCGAATGGATCGATGGCATTCGATTGGGGCAGTGGCCTTGCGCGCCCTGTTCGGACGACCGCGAAAAGCTCGCGGCGCTTGTCGCGCACGCGGTTGGGCGTGCGCTCGAGGAGCTGCATCAGGCCGGCGTACGCCACGGCGATGTGAAACCCGACAACATTCTCCGCGCCCCGACCAACCCGGAGCGCGACGCCGCCGACGATCGCGGGGCGACGCTTATCGACCTCGGCTTGGCGACGGGGATCGAAGGGGGTGCGCTCGGTGGTACCCCGCGATACGCGGCTCCGGAGCTGCGTGAGCGAGGCTCCGCGGGCGTCGCCGCAGATTTGTGGGCTCTCGGCATCGTCATTGCCGAGCTCATCGATCCGCGCGTCGGGACTGTCCAGGATCCGCGAGAGGCCATCGGCCCCTCGTGGGGCGCTTCGAAGAGCGAGCCCACACGATGGGCCCACGCACTCGTGGCTTCGGCGCCGGGAGGGCGGCCAAGCGCGGCCTGGGTGGCCAATCGAGCGGCGCGGTGGTTGGGGCTGCGTGTCGACGAGGCGGAACGGAGCTTGGGGCGCGTCGACCGCGTTCGGCGAGCCTATCTCGTGGAGCGCGGACGAGAAATTGGGCCAAGCGCGACCGTATCGCGTTCCATCGACCAGCCCGCGCGCGGCTGGCTCGAGGACGCTGTCAAATGGACGGAGCGCCTCATCGGCGACGGGGCCGGAGGAGGCTCGGAGCGTGAGATTGCGCCGCTGGGACCGGTCCGGCGCGCGCGCTGGTTGGTGTCGCTTGTCGGGCCTAGCGCGGCATCCTGGCCGATGGGGCCCGACGATCGGGGTGAGGGGGACCTCGTTGCGCGTGCCGTGGAACTTGCGCGCGCGCGCGATCCATCGTCGTGGACGCTCCAAGACGTCCTCGGCGGAGGGCTCGGCTCGGTAGCGACTTGGGAAGCTGGCGTCGGTGACGATCGAATCGCGCGTCTCGTGCGCGAGTTGTCGCGCGCAACGCCAAACCCAGAGGCAATGGCCATTGCGGAGGACGACCTCGCGGACGGCCGTGGGGCCTCCACGCTGGCCGTGCAGCTCGCCTCCGCACTTGTGCGGGCGGGTGAAGCCGGCCGCGCGCGCGCGGCGCTGGCGGCGGCAAGCGGTGGAGAGGTCGACGCGCTCCGTGCCGAAATCGCACGGCGCTGCGGGGATTCAGCAGGCGCCGAGCGCTTTGCCAGAAGCGCTATGCAGTCCACAGATGCCGCGAGCCGCTGGAAGGGGCAGGCGACTCTCGCACGCTTGGCTTGGGACGCAGGCGACCTCGATGAAGCCAGGAGTCGTCTCGACGGTGCTCGCGGCCCAGCGGCTGCGGAGGTGAGCGCGCTGATCGCGTGGCGTCGAGGTGCCCACGAGCTCGGGCTCCGCGAAATGGAGAGCGCGCTCGCCGAACCCCTCGACGCGGACGCGCAGGGGCGACTCGAAGCGGTTCGCGGCTTGCTCGAGTGGTCGAATGGCAGGGCTGACGCCGCACTGGGGGCCTTCGCTCGTGCAGTGGAGCTTGCTGCGCGAGCGGGAGCCGTCGTCGATGAGGCGACGTACCTGACGAGTGAAGCCGCAGCGGCGACGGATGCCGGGGCCGTGACACTCGCCCTGGCAAGCGCGACGCGCGCTGCGCTGCTGTGGGAGAGGCTGGGTCGTCCGTCACAGGCGGCACGGGCGTGGCTCGACCGTGCAAGCGTGCTGATTACGGTTGGAGCGGCACACGCCGCGAACGAGGCCGCGGACGAGGCCCTTGCGCGCGCGCTCGAGTCGGGCGACGTCCACGCCGAGGCTTATGCGCGGCTGGCGCAAGTAGAGATGCTCCAACCGGGCGACCAGCAGGCTCGCGTTTGGCTTATCGAGGCCGAAAAGCGGCTTCGCGAGGCCTCCCCAGACGATCGGGCGCGCGTTGCGGCTCGACTGTTGATCTGGGCCCCCGACGGCATCGACAACGCGCAGATTGCCTCGTTGGACTCGTCCGTCGGGAAGCTACTCCCCGTGACGCGCTGGGAGTGGTGGGGAGCCCGTGCGGCGGCCGTTGTCGCCGGGCGGACCACGGAAGTGGACGGTGCAGTCATCCCCGCCCTTCTGGGAATCGTCGAGCTCTCCGCACCGCTCGGATCGCGCGGCCCGGCCCTCGACGCTGCAGTGCGTTTGGCCACCGCCCGAGCGGATGCCGACGCCGCGCGGCGTTTCGAGCAGGCACGACTGAACGCCGCCCGCGTACTGCGGGACCGGACCCCCCCCGAATACCGCGAATCCCTTGCGTCGATTCATTGGGCGCACATCTCGCCCGGGGAGATGCGAGACGTGGGATTCGAGCCTGCACAAGTCGCGCAGCTGGAGGCGATCGTGCGTGCGCTCTCCGCGCGCGACCGACTACGGCCGCTTCTCGAGCAGGTACTCGATACGATGATCCTGTGGACGGGGGTCGAACGCGGGCTCCTTCTTCTACGTGCTCCCGATGGCCGCCTTGTCCCACGAGCGGCCAGGAACCTCGCAGGCCACGATTTGAGCGGCGAACAGCTCGCCCTTTCACAAACGATTGCACGGCGCGCCCTCGAGGGAGGCGATGCGGTGGTCGCCACGGATGCGTTCTCGACGCTGGGTGACCTGCACGCGAGCGTTCACGCCCTCAGGCTTCGAAGCGTCCTCGCATTGCCACTGATCGCTCGCGGAGAGGGCTTGGGTGTCGTGTATCTCGACGATCGGGGACGTAAAGGGGCGTTCGGCCCGCGCGAACTTGCCTGGGTGCGCGTCGTGGCGTCTCAGGCCGCCATGGCCATCGCCGATGCGCGTGATGCGGTGCTCCTCCGCCGGGCGGTGCGTAGAGCCGAGCGAGCGCGGTCCCGCCTCGCGGCGATGCTTCAAGAGCGTGAGGCAGAGCTGAATGTCACCCGTACGCAGCTCGAGCTCGTACACGACGCTCGTGAGACGCGGTACCGCTACGACGAAATCGCAGGGCGGAGCGAGCCGATGCGCGAGCTTCTGCGCTTGCTGGATCGCGTCACCGCAAGCGACGTGCCCGTGCTCATCGTCGGAGAGAGCGGAACCGGCAAAGAGTTGATTGCGCGCGCGGTACACATGAACGGCGCGCGCGCGCGGCGAGCATTCGTGAGCGAGAACTGCGCAAGTGTCCCAGAAGCGCTGCTCGAGTCGACCCTCTTCGGCCACGTCAAGGGAGCATTTACGGGAGCGTCGGCGACGCGCGCCGGGCTCTTCGACATCGCCGATGGCGGGACTCTATTCCTCGACGAAATTGGAGAGATGTCACTCGCAATGCAGGCCAAGTTGCTGCGTGTGCTCCAGGACGGGGAGGTGCGCGCGGTCGGCGGCGAGCGCGCGCGCACTCTAGACGTGCGCGTAGTGGCCGCGACGCATCGCGACCTCGAAGCGATGGTTGCCGCAAACAAGTTCCGCGAGGACTTGTTTTACCGACTCAACGTGATCACGCTGCGCGTTCCCGGACTCCGCGAGCGAAGCGAAGATATTCCGCTTTTGGTGGACCATTTCGTCCGCAAGCATGCTCAGGGCCGCCCCGTGCAGGTGACACGCGCGGCCATGCTCAAGCTTTCGAGCTTCTTCTGGCCGGGCAACGTTCGGCAACTCGAGAACGAGGTGAGGCGCGCGCTTGTCCTAGGGGACGGTCGGATCGACGTATGCGAGCTCTCGAGCGACGTGGCGCGCGGTGGGCCAAGCCCGGCCCGAGGTGCCGGGTCGGATCTACGCTCGCGCGTCGATGCTCTCGAGACCGAGCTGGTGCTCGAGGCGCTCGCGAAGACGAAGTACAACCAGACGCGTGCGGCGCGCCTTCTCGGGCTGTCTCGCTTCGGCCTGCAGAAGATGATGAAGCGGTTGCAGATTAAGCAGGAACCATGAGGGGGATGGTGGAGAGCTGCTTACGCTGGTTGCGGGCGCGCGGATCTTTCGGTAGAGACTTGCCCCTGCCCGCAAGGGGCTGTAGCTCAGTTGGGAGAGCGCTTGCATGGCATGCAAGAGGTCACGGGTTCGATTCCCGTCAGCTCCACGAAAATACTAAGCGATTCTAAGCACTTCCGGATGCGACACCGCCATGTGCCGCCAATGTGCCGTGAGCTCCGCGCTCGTTGAGCAGCCCGATCGCTCGCTCGCGTTCGCTCGGCGACAGGTGCATGTACCGCATCGTCGTCGAGAGGTGTTGGTGGCCCGCGAGGTCCTGAATCGCCTTCGCCGGCGCTCCCCGCATCGCGAGGTGTGAGCAGAACGTATGGCGGAGGATGTGCATGTTGCCCGTGGCAGCGAGTCCCGCTCTACGCTGCGCGCGTTCGACCCAGTCGTGTAGCGTGTGGCCGGCTACCGGCGACCAGTCGTCGGAGGTGAGCACGCGCTCGCCGCGAAGATGACGGTTCCTCGCGAGCGCCTCCCAGAGTGCGTCAGTCATGGGGACGACCCGGCTCCGGCCGCCCTTGGGCGTGTCGATGATGCCCTTCCAGTCATTAAGCTCGACTCGTAGCTGCCGCCGCCGAAGGTCGACGTCAGCTTGACGCAGGGCGACAATCTCGCCCCGGCGAAGTCCGGCGTCGCCACCCAAGAGGATGGTAACGAGCGTGCGGGTGTCGATCTTTCCCGCCGCTTGCACGAGGCGCTGGTAGTCCTCGAACTCGTAGAACTCGGGCACGAGATTGTTGACCTTGTAAAAATCGATCGCGCACGGCATCTGCGCGATGATCTTCCACGTCACCGCCACGCGCAGCACGTTGCTCAGCACCGTCAAGACGTTGTTGACCGTCTTGCGGCTTCGATCGGAAAGCGCCGCCTTGAGCCGCTGGATGTCCT
>JBAULD010000082.1:0-3164 GCA_049578005.1 Polyangiaceae bacterium | reverse complement strand
TCAATCTCGAGGCGAGATACAACACGAAGGAAGTTTGGCAGGACATAAACGGCAAGCCGCTCCACCCGCACACGAACTACTTCGTCGGCGGGAACACGAAGTTCTACGGCGCGGCCCTCTTTCGGCTGCGCAAGGAGGATTTCGGCGAGCTGCGTCACCACGGAGGCATCTCACCCGCGTGGCCGATTTCCTACGACGATCTAGAGCCCTTTTACACGCGGGCGGAGGTTCTTTACCACGTTCACGGGAGCCGCGGCGCGGACCCCACCGAACCTCCCGCGAGCGCGCCCTACCCGTTCGAGGCGATCCGCCACGAGCCGCGCATCCAGCACCTGCACGAAGACTTCGCGGCGCTGGGCCTCAAGCCCTTCCCCGTGCCTCTCGGCGTGATGCTGGACGAGAAGAAGCCCGAGGAGAGCGCATGCATCCGGTGCAATACGTGCGACGGCTTCCCCTGTTTGGTGAAGGCGAAGTCCGACGCGCAGGTCTGCGCCGTGGAGCCTGCCCTCCGGCACGCGAATGTCGAGCTCATGACCAATGCCTTCGTCACCCGCTTGAACACGACCCCCAGCGGGCGCGCAGTCGAGAGCCTCGTCGTTCAGCACAACGGCGAACTCGAGCTACTCACAGCCGACATCGTCGTGATCTCCGCCGGGGCAATCAACTCGGCGGCGCTCCTGTTAGGCTCGGCGAACGAACGGCACCCGAACGGGCTGGCCAACCGCTCCGGCGTCGTCGGCCGGCATTACATGGGGCACACGAACTCGGTGCAGATCGCGTTGTCGCGGTGCCCCAATCCGACGGTTTTCCAGAAGACCCTCGCGCTCAACGACTTCTATTTCGGTTCGCCCGAGTGGCCCTACGCGATGGGACACATTTCCTTCGTCGGAAAGCTGGATGTGGCAGCGCTTCGGGGAGGCGCCCCGGCGATCGCGCCCGGATGGACGCTCGACCTCATGGCCAAGCACTCGCTCGACTTCTGGTTGACGTCCGAGGACCTTCCCGATCCCGACAACCGGGTCACGCTCGACCGCGAGGGGCACATCGTCTTAAGCTACACGCCGAACAACCTCGAGGGCCACGAACGGCTCGTCGCAAAGCTCCGACAGATCATGAAGCATCAGAAGTGTGGAATCCACGGAAGTGAGTGCCACCAGGGCCTCTTTTCCGGCAACTTCTTCGTGGGAGATCGCATCCCTCTCGCCGGCGTGGCCCATCAAAACGGAACGATACGTTTCGGACGCGACCCGGAGACTTCGGCACTGGACGTGAACTGCAAGGCCCACGACGTCGACAACCTCTACGTCGTCGACGCGAGTTTCTTTCCGTCGAGTGGAGCGGTCAACCCGGCCCTCACGGTCATGGCAAACGCCCTTCGCGTGGGGGATCATTTGCTCGACCGGCTCGGCGCTCGCAGCCCGGCGTGACGTCGGCGTTGACCGAAGCAAGTCGGGCCTGGTCACTTGGCCGTCGCCACGTACACCCCATTCCAATCCGGCGGGGGAGGGTGCGCCAGGAGCGCCGTGCATCGAGCCGCGAGCACGCGACTGGCGTGGTCGTCGCGCAATGCGCCAAGCTCCAAGAGCGCTCCGGAAAAGTCCCTAGCGAAGTAAGCTTCGAGCGCACGCTCGTAGACGGCGGCGCGCTCCAGCGCATCCGCCGATTCGGCCCGGGCACCCAGAAGTTCGTACACGCGGACCGCTTCCGCCTTTCCCTTGACCGCGACCCGATCGATGAAGCGGAATGCGAACTCGTCGCCGGTCTCCGTGACGATTGCCTCGCTCGCGAGCGCGGCGACGCCGTATTGTTTGCAGAGCCCTTCCAGCCGCGAGGCGAGGTTTACGCCGTCCCCGAGCGCCGTGTAGCTGAGTCGCTCGGGCGCACCGAAATTCCCCACCATCACCGTCGCGCGATGAAGGCCGAATCGAGTGAAGAGTGGCGCCAACCCGGTCCACAGCGGCGAGCCGTAGAGCTCCCGGGTCAGTTGCATGCAGGTGAGTGCGGCGCGACACGCGCGACGGGCATGGTCCGGGCAGCGCGTCGGCGCGTTCCAGAACGCCATGACAGAGTCGCCGATGAATTTGTCGACGGTACCGCCGGTCGAGCGTATACCGGCGGTCATCGCCGCGAGATAGTGCCCGAGCGCCTGAGCAAGTGCACGGGGCGCCAGTCGCTCGGAGAGCCCGGTAAATCCTTCGATGTCGCTGAACAGGAGAGATATCTCGATGAGTTCGCCGCCGAGCTCCGGTTCGCGGTTCGATTGAAAGAGCTCCCTCACTAGGTCGATCGGGACGTATTTGACGAGCGCTCGCATCGAAGTCTTGGCGCGCTCCATGCCGTCCAAGACCTCCTCCATTTCGCGCAGGGAGGCGTCTACAGGAGTGGCGGAGAAGTCAAAGCCGCGCATGCGCCCGGTAGCCTCGACGACCCGCGCCAGTGAGGAGCGCAGCCGTCCGAGCATCAGCCCGCCCGCCGTGAGGACGGCCGCCGTCAACACGACCAACGCGGCGAAGAAGCGCGATCGAAGCGCCCGCAGGTCCCTCGTGTAGTAGGCCTCCGGCACGACCACTCCGACGACCCATCCTTGGGAGTTCTCGAGCGCCCGAAAGGTCGCCAGATAAGTCGCTCCTCCGACGACGAGCCGCGCATCGCGCTCGGGCCGCTCTTCGGATAGCTCGCGAAGGGCGGTGCTCGACAGCGCCGCCGCGACTTCCGGGCGCATGCCTACCGAGGCGACGCGGAGGTCGTCACCGACGGGCTCCAGTCGATCGCGCGGATCGAGACGAGCCACCAAGCGTCCTTCTGGATCGCATAGGAAAACGCGTTGCGAGGCGTTCGTCACGAGCCGCGGAAGCTCGTCGATGCGCTGCGTGAGCAGTCCAACCCGCAAGACCCCAGCGAAGTGCCCCGGAACGTCCTCAACCGCTTTCTGGACCGTGACCACGACCCGTCGATCGGCCGCTGGAAGCGACGAATCGAGCTCCGAGAACGAGAGATCGCTCCAGATCGCGCTCCCGTAGGAGTCCCGCGTCGCCGGCGTTCGGAACGTCGGATGCGCGGTCGGATCGTCGCCGTCCCCGCCGCGATTGAGCGGGGCGCCGAGCAGGCCCCCACCGCGGGGGCGAGACCGGACGCGGACCACGAAGCGCCCTTCTTCGCTCGAG
>JBAULD010000081.1:0-2635 GCA_049578005.1 Polyangiaceae bacterium | reverse complement strand
CCCCCGATTTCTGCGCGAGCTTGCACCGGGTCGGACTCGGTCAGGGTGAACTCGGTATTCGCGAGCGCCGGTGCTCCGGTCACCGCGACGGAGGTGTCGCCGCGAAAATAGGCGCGAACGGTCACCGGCAACGCCTCCCCGACGTATGTCGCGCGCTTCGGAAGCTCGATGCGGAGTAGCGCCCTCGCGCCGGCCGACGAAGGCGCGGCCGCCTGCGCAGGCTGAGCGGCCTGTGCGGCGAGCGCAGGCCGCCCGAGGAGAAGCACGCAGAGCCCCGCCGCGAATGCCCACGTGTGGTTGCATGCCGCGCGTCGATGTTGTGCTCGCGTCGTCATGACATCACCAATCCTTTCGTGGTGCCGCGTCCACGACGGGTGTGTGGGGCGCTCGTGGCGTCACGGCCAGGTCGCCGCGCAACGAATCGAGGAGCGCTCGCGCCTCTTGTTTCGAGAGTTCTCCTGGCGCGGAAGGCGCCTCGGCGGCGGATGTTTTGCTGTCGGGCGGCGCCGCGCTCTTCGGATCTCCGCGGCCCGATTGCGGCGGCGGTGTCGACTGCGGGCCCTGGCCTTGCGGCTCGCCATCCAGCTGGCGCTTCTCGTTCTCCTGTTTCTTGTCGTTCTGCTGGCCCTTCCCGTTCTCCTGTTTCTTGTCGTTTTGCTGGCCCTTTCCGTTCTCCTGTTTCTTGTCGTTTTGCTGACCCTTGTCCTTCTTCGGATTCTGGGCGGACTTGTCTTGGTTCCGCTCCTTCTTATCTTGCTGGCGGTCGAGCTCGGCCAGGCGCCGCTTTACCAGCTCCAGATTGTCGCGCGCCTCCTGATCTTTCGAGTCGAGGGCGAGCGCCCCTTCGTAGCGCGACACCGCTTGCTTCCACTCGCGGCGGGTCGCGTCGATGTCGTTGCCCGCGAGGGCATGTTCGCCGATGCGGTAGCGCGCGTTGCCCAGATTGTAATACGCCTCGCTCTGTAGCTTCAGATCATCACTCCGCAGGGTCGTTTCAAAGGCCTTGGCCGCCGCATCGAAGTCGCCCTTGCGATAGGCGGCGTCGCCGAGATCGAAGCTGAGGCGCGTGTCATCGGGGGCCGCCTTCTGAGCCTTCGAGTACTCGGCTTCGGCCCGGTCGAATTGCCCGGCGTGGTAGGCGCGTTCAGCGCTCTGGGGGGACGCCGATGCGGTCCCGGATACCAAGAGGAACGCCGCGAACCCTGCGCCGGCCACTGCCAAGCGGGAGCCTCGTTTGCGATTTTCGATCCGCGCGCCTCGCGATTGGGCGGCGAATCTTCGGCGCCGCTCGCCGACGAGCGGCTCGATGCCGAGTAGCAAGAGAGCGGCCCCCAGGGGCCACTGGTAGCGTTCGATCGGGACCTTCTGGCTGCGCGCGGACAGATCGGATTGCGGCAGCGCGGAGAGATCCTCCTTATAGAGCGACTCGAGCCCCATTCCGCTTTCGCCGAGAGGCCGGTAGACGCCGCCCGTCGCCTGCGCGATTCGACGGAGCAGCGTCTCGTCGAGGCGAGAAGTGACGAGTCCCCCCTGCTCGTCGCGCACAAACTGCGTCCGCCCGTCGCTCGACGCAACGGGGACGAGCTCGCCGCGAGGGGTGCCTACTCCCACGGAGTAAATGACGAGGCCCGCCTTACCTGCTTTTTCGGCCGCAGCCAGCGCGTCGCCTTCCAGGTCCTCTCCGTCGGTAAGGAGGACCAGCACCTTCTTGTGCTGCTCGTCCGAGAGCGCCTTGTTCGCCACTTCGATGGCGCTGGAGACGTTTGTGCCGCCAAGAGGGATCACCGACGTGTCGAGCGCATCCAGTGACTGTTCGAAGATTGCGTGGTCCAGCGTGAGCGGCGTCTGAAGAAACGCGGTGCCGGCGAAGGCCACGAGGCCAACGCGGTCGTCGGGGAACCGTTCGACGAGATCACGAACCGCCAGCTTGGCCCGCTCGAGGCGGTTCGGCTTCATGTCCCGCGTGAGCATGCTTCTGGATGTATCGACCGCGAACAGCAGATCGACGCCCCTGCGGTGCACCTCTTCCCAGCGGTAGCCCAGCTGCGGACGCGCAAACGAGACAACGAGCAGCGTGACGCCGGCGACGATCATCGCCTGTTTCGCGTGGCGACGTCCCGACGACAACGAAGCGGTCAGTCCGGCGAGCAAGTGCGCCGCTCCGAGCCGCCCGAGTGCCCTCTTGCGCGCGCGGCCGCCAAGAACCATGAGAGCGATCAGAGCGAGGCAGGCCACGGCGGCGACGATCAAAATCGATGGTTGAGCAAATCGCATGATCCAATCCCTTCACGGAATGCGCCGAAAGCGCGTCAGTCCCAGCCCGAGTTCGAGCGAGAGCAGGAGCGCGGCGGGGAACGTGCCCCATGCGAAGCGCTCTTCGTGGGTCTCGTAGCTCCGCACCCTGTGCGTGGTCTTCTCCAGGCCATCTATCGACGCATAGATTTGGCGTAGCGAGTCGGTGTCCGTCGCTCGGAAGAAGTGGCCATCGGTGGTATCGGCGATCTTGCGGAGCGAGTTCTCGTCGACGTCGACCTTGGTCATCACGATATGCGTCATGCCGTCCTTTTCGGTAACGGGCATCGGGGCCTCACCGCGCGAGCCGACGCCGATGGTGTAGACGCGCACACCCATGGCC
>JBAULD010000080.1:0-1967 GCA_049578005.1 Polyangiaceae bacterium | reverse complement strand
CCTCAGCGGCCGAGCAGCGATCGTTCGGGGGGTGCAAGCCACATCTGCGCAAGGGGACCGGTCGTGTTTCGTGAGTGGAGGTCGCCTAGTCCACCAAACATTTTCGTACTTGTTGCGCGCGGGTATCGACAAACCGGGCCAGGGTTGCGAGAGAACATCGTCTCACGGGCCCGAGATCAGAACGCAATCGTCATCGGCTTGACATGGCGACGGCAACGAGACGTGATGGTCTGACTTGTGCTCTTCTTCGATTCGTTCAACGCGATTTGCGCCGAATGGATCCTACGCCACGCCCCCACAAAGCATTGAGTCGATGATGACATCCACCGCGCTACAATTAGAGATAGGCCCCGAGATCGGGAAATACCACCTCATCGCGGAACTGGCCCGTGGTGGCATGGGAAACGTCTATCTCGCGGCCTCTCAGGGTCCGGGCGGTTTCAGCAAACTTCTCGTAGTGAAGGAGCTCAAACCCGAGCTCTCCGAAGACGAAACGTACGTCACGATGTTCCTCGAGGAGGCCCGGCTCGCTGCGCGATTGATCCACCCGAACATCGTGCAGACCAACGAAGTCGGCTCGGATGGCAATCGTCATTTCATGGTGATGGAATTTCTCGATGGCCGCTCGCTGCACCGAATCGCAAAGCGATTGGGGGGGCGGCTGTCAATCGGATCGCACCTGCGGGTGATCGCCGAGTCCTTGCTGGGCTTGCACCATGCTCACGAGCTACGCGAGTTCGATGGGGAGCCGCTCGGAATCGTCCACCGCGATGTGAGCCCGCTCAACGTCTTCGTGACGTTCAACGGTCAGACCAAGGTGCTCGACTTCGGCATAGCGAAGGCCGTCGATTCGTCGCTCGAAACGAAGATGGGGGTCTTGAAAGGCCGCGTAGCCTACATGGCGCCCGAACAGGCGAAGGGCAGCAAGGTCGATCGGAGGGCCGACGTCTACTCCGCTGGGGTCATGCTTTGGGAAGCGGCCGCCGGGCGCCGACTGTGGCCAGGGATGAACGAGGTCGAGATACTGACGCGGATCATCCGGGAAGGGGCGCCCGCGCTGCGTGGCGTTCAACCAGATGCGCCGGAAGAACTCGAGCGCATCTGCGCCCGCGCGATGGCCTTCGAGCGTGAAGGGCGTTACGCGACGGCGCTCGATTTGCTCACCGACCTGGAGGCTCACCTCGCTCGCCGGGACGATACGCTCACGATGCGCGAGATCGGCGTGTTGGCGGCCCAATCGTTCGCGGAAGAACGTCGCAAGATGAACACCGTGATCGAGGAGGCTCTCACCCGCGTTCGTGGCGGCCCGCGCTCCGGGACCGTGCCCACGCTTCAGGGCCAATTCGCGGGAACGCCGACGAGTGCGAATATCAGCTGCGACGGAGCGAGAGACGCGGCAGCGCCACTCTTCACGCCTAGCAGTAGTTTCGCGCCCAGCGGAAGCCTGTCGCGGTCTGCACCCGCGACGACTGCAACGCTCGGGGCATCGGTGGCCGACGCGCAGACTGCGCAGGGGTCCTCGACCAAACGAGCGGCCGTTGTGCTCTCGAGCGTCTGTGCGGTACTTTTGGGAGCGATTCTTCTCGTGCTTGCGACCCGCCCTGCTCCGCCGACGGCTCGGTCCGCCGCGCTCGCCGCGTCGTCTGCCCTCGCTCCGACACCCGCGCGGGAAGAGCCCGAGTACGTCGACTTGTCGCTCCGGGTATCGCCCCCCACGGCACAGATCACCATCGACGGCGCGCTCGTACTGAGCAACCCGTTCCGAGCGCGGTACCCGAAGGACAACCAAGTTCACCGTTTGACCGCGTCCGCCGACGGATACGACACGAAGACGGAAGAGGTCACCTTCGCGAACGACGTGTCGATCGACGTAAGCCTCAATCGACATCCGGCACAAGCGCTCCGCCCGCCCGTCGTCGTGGCGCCGGCCCCGGTCCAAAACCGACCGGCACGGCACGGAACGCCTC
>JBAULD010000079.1:0-2689 GCA_049578005.1 Polyangiaceae bacterium | reverse complement strand
GCCAACAAGAAACGACGCTCTGACAACTGAAAATGCGTCCTCGCCAAGAAGAAACGACGCTCCGCCAACTGAAAATGCGGCCCTACCAAGTGAAAATGCCACTCCGCCAACTGAAAATGCGTCCTCGCCGAGAAGAAACGACGCTCTGACAACTGAAAATGCGTCTTCGCCAAGAAGAAACGACGCTCTGACAACTGAAAACGACGCTCTGACAACTGAAAATGCGTCTTCGCCAAGAAGAAACGACGCTCCGCCGAAGGCAAAGGCCGTATCTGTCTGAAAACATGAACCTTTCGGTCGCCTAAACCTCAGGCCGCCCTCCGCGAACTCCGGAGCAAGCCGAGGCGGACCAGGCTCTCGGCGGTCGCGAGGATCGCGTCTTCGTTGGACCGCGGCGACCAGCCCAGCACCCGCTTGGCTTTCTCGTTCGAGGCGTTCTTGAACTTTCCGAGCTCCGGTACGACTTGCGCCACCGTCGGATCGACCAGCGACGCGAGCCTGAGGAGCCAGTCGGGCAGCACCCGCGTCGGGACCCGCCGCGCCGCATCGCCCATTCGCTCGCGGAGCAAGCGGGCGACGTCCTGCAACGTGACGAAATTGCCTGCCACGGCCAGGAACCGCTCGCCTTTGGCCGCCGGATGGGTCATGGCGCGCACGTGCAGGTCCGCTACGTCCCGCACGTCGACCACGCCGAACGTCACGCGCGCGAGTCCCGGTATCGAGCCGTCCATCAATCGCTGCACGATCTCGATGGACGTCGAGTAGTCCGGCCCGAGCGCCGGCCCGAAAACACCGACGGGATTGACCACAGAGAGTTCCAGCGCGTCACCTTCGCGGGCGACGAAGTCCCACGCCGCACGCTCGGCCAACGTCTTCGACTTCACGTACGCGCTCACCGGAACGCCGTTCAGGTCGGTCCAGCTCTCCTCCGTGAACGGCCGATCGCTCGGTGGGTGACCGTAGCCGATCGCGGCAAACGACGACGTGAGCACGACGCGCTTGAGGCCCGCGGCCCGCGCGGCCCGGAGAACGCGTAGGGCGCCTTCGCGCGCGGGGACGACCAGTTCGTCTTCGTGCTTCGGGGCACTCGCGGGGAAGGGGGAAGCGACGTGGAGCGCGAAGTCGCAGCCGGACAAGGCCTCCGTCCAACCGCTGTCCGACGTCAGATCGGCCGCCACGAACGAGACGGAGTCTCCCCGTTCGGCGCCGCCCGTTCTCAGCATCGCGCGAACGTCGGGCTCCCGCTTCAGCGAGCGCACGGTCGTTCTCACGCGATACCCGGCGTCCAAGAGCTTCACGATGCAATGGGCGCCCACGAATCCGGACCCACCCGTCACCAGCACCAACTCGCCGCTCATGGCGCCACCATAGCCGACGGCGGGCGCGGAATCGACGACACTACGGAGTCGGGAGAAGGCACCGTCCGTCGCCGCTGCAAACGAGATTGAGTCCCGAGCAGCAACCGCAGCCCCCATTCGCGGGACCACAGGCCCCACCCGACATCGAGCACGTGCACCCAGCGTCGGTGCCGCCGTCGTTCAGGTCGCTCGGCTGCGGCGTCCACGCCCAGCTCGCCATGTGGTTGTGCGCTGTCGGGTCTTGGTACGGAATCCAAAAGGCGACTCCAGACGGATCGCTCGTGCTCGGCTGCGTCCCGTCTTCGAGGACGGGCGCCATCCACAGCTGCGGGTGCTGGCAGAGCGCGTCCGCGACGTTGCGGTGCACGCTTCCCGGCCATTCGTACGAATCGGACGGGTAGCAGGGGTACATCCCGTCCTTGTGGTTCAAGACGCGCAGCGCGTAATCGCGCGTCGAAGAAAAGGTGACCCAGAAAAGCTTTTTGCCGTTGTAGTTCTGGACGAATGGAGCGAACCGCGGAAACGAGTTCGAAAGCGCCGCCAGAATGTCGAGAGGCGAGCCGTTGGCCTTCTCGAGGTCGATCGGGGTCGCCCCGGGCGTATTCGCCACGAGCATCAGCCGCGCCGCGGGATTCGAGAAGCTGTCGTTCGGGCAACTGACCTTCGGAATCGCGCCGGTGCAACCCGTGAGCGTCGCGACGGTCGAATCGAGCGGCGCGCGGTCGAAGAGGACGAACGACGCGGGCGCGTCCGGCGAATAGCTCGGGTAGTAGTTGTTCTCTCCTTGCGAGGCGACGAGCTCCGTCGGCGCACCGAACGCTCCGGACCCCGCGTACGGCACCTCGTACAGACTGCCGCCGAAGATGTGGTCGTCGTCGTTGCGGAGCGACTCGTCCCAGCTGCCCACGGCCGCCGGCTGGACATAGACGACCGTGGCCCCGTCGACCGACCAATCGGGCATCGTCGGGCGCGCTGCCGCGGTGCCGATCGGAACCGGCCCCTTGAAAGCCCCAGTCCGGCCGTCCCACATTGAAAACCCGTGGACCGGAACGGCGGCGGGGTACGAGGCAGATTCCGATTGTGGACACGCGCTGGCCGCGGTCGCCTGGCAAGGCAGACCGTTCGAGGTCAGGTACGAAAGCCCCCCCGAAGCGAACGCCGTGAAGCCGGGCGGCTGGGCGCCCGCTACCGGGGTCGCCGCGCTCGCGGGCCAGCTCGTCAAGTCAATCAAACTTCCCGCCAGTCCTTCGTAATCCGGGTCGGTGTCGTCGTCGGGATAGACGAGCATCCGCGAGCCGTCGTGCGCAAGCGAATGACATCCGGAACAAAGG
>JBAULD010000078.1:0-14406 GCA_049578005.1 Polyangiaceae bacterium | reverse complement strand
GTGCTCGCCGTCCAAACGAGCCTAGGCTCCCGCTCGCACAAGTTTGCCCGCTGGGTCCACGAGTCTATCCGGTCGGTCCACGAGTCTGCCCGATGACCAAGACGCCCTAGAGGTCCGATCTACCCTTCTTCTTCCTCGATTTCCCAGCGCGCCAGGGCGGTCATTCCGATGGCCGAGGCGCAGGACGGGCACAGCGGCGCAATCTCTACCTGCACGGCGTCGCCGCGGTTCCACAGATAGGCGCCGCTTCCCGGGACTTCGTACTCGCCGCGCTCGCCGTCGGCGTGAATCGCGTCTCCGCAAGCGTCGCATCGGGTCGACTCGGCTTGCTCGAATAGCGTCTCGTGCGTTCCGACGAAGAGCACCTCTTTGTCCGACGAGGTCGCCTTGCCCATCACGTCGCACGATAGCGCGTGCGTCGTCGTTGGCAACGCGGCGCGTCCATTCCCCCGCTCAGCGCAAGAACAAAAATGCCGTCGCCAGCAGCACCAGCATCACGCCAACGACGAGGACGGCGACGACCCACGCCGGCACGTGCGTGCCTGGAATGTCGATCTGGTCTTCTTCCGGCCGATAGGGCACGTCGCTCGAACTTGTCCGGCCCCCCAACGCATCGGGGGGCACGCTCGAAAGGGAAGGAGCCGACAATACGAACGTCGAGCCCAGCCCTTGCGGCGCGCCCGAGCCCACCCGGGGGGGGCTCGGTTGGGACCGAACGCTGCGCGCTTCCGAAAGCGTTCTGTGGGGCGTCTCGAGCGGGTCGGCCGGCGCTTCGGGCAGCGCATACTTGCGATACTTGTGGGTCTCGGAGTCCGCGCGCGCGTCCTTCAGGCCCTCGCCGTCGAACCGGACCACGATGACCGTGATGTTGTCGTGCCCTCCGGCCTGGTTGGCGCGGTCGGTGAGCACTCGGCACGCGTCGATTGGCTCCGGGGTCGACTGCAAGACTTCCCGGATGTCTTCGAAGCGGACCATCCCGCTCAGCCCGTCCGAACAAAGGAGCAGGGTGTCGCCGCGCCGGAGCTCGCAGAACGTCAAGTCGACTTGCACCGTGTCGGCTGTGCCGAGCGCCTGAAGGATGATGTTGTTGTGTTCGAACGTCTCGGCCTCTTCCTCCGTCAGTTGGCCGGCCTCGATGAGCTGGTTGACCAGGGACTGATCGCGAGTCAGCTGCACCAAGCGCCCGTCGCGCAACACGTAAGCGCGCGAGTCCCCCACTTGAGCGAAAAAAAGGTAGTCGTCGACGAGCGCGGCCGCGGTCACCGTCGTGCCCATCCCGCGGCGCGTCCTATCGAGCTTGGCCTCTTGGAAGATGCGCAGACCTGCCGACTCGATGCTTCGCACGAGCCTTCGCGCGAGCTCGTCGCGGGAGAGAGGAAGCGAATCGTCGAGGGATTCGGTCATCCGCTCGTAGAGAATGTCGACGGCGAGCTGGCTGGCGATCTCGCCGGCGGCGGCACCTCCCATTCCGTCGCACACCGCGAAGAGCGAGCCATGCCTGCCGACCACTCCGGCGCGATTCGTCTCGAGGAGACCGCGCGTCTTTCGCGTCAGGTCGGCGACGAGGAAATTATCTTCGTTGTGTTCGCGAATCTGTCCCACGTCGGTTCGCGCGAAGAGCTTGATGCGAATCTCGCCTTGAGACGGCGGAGAGCGGGAAGCGATGGCCTCGCTCGGCGGCTCGGCCGAATCGGCGAGCTCCGGCGCGCCATGGGGGGTCTCGGGCTGCGTCACGTTCGGGCTGTCTCCGTCGTCATTCGCCGGTGCGGCCCGCGTCGCTGTCGAAGCGCAAGAGCTGTTGGCCGATGCGGAAATGGTCGCCGGCGCGCAGCCGGACTTCTTCTCGTATCCGCAAGAACGTGCCGTTCGAGGAGCCGAGATCGGCAAGAGCAAATCGTCTCTTGTGCGTCCCTCCCTGCATACGCAAGACAGCGTGACGGCGTGACAGAAACGGATCGTCGGTAAATACGATGTCACCCGACTCGCGCCCGATCACGGTCTCCGTCCGACGTATGTGAAAGACGTCACGGATGATCCCTTCGACCGTGCGCTGGCTCAATCGAGCATACCGCGGTGCGGTCGGTGTTCCGAAAAGCAGCGTCCCGTTCTCGGACGCGGCGCCGAACGCCTCCTCCGCTGGCTTCACGACCTCGAACCTTAGCACCTGTTGTCCCACCAGGAACAATTCTTGGTCGGCCAAAGGCTGGTCTCGTCCCGTCTCGCCTTGTGCGGAAAGGGTCTCGGTATGGTGACCGCGAATGGTCGATTTGTCCTCTTTCCCGTTTACCCCATCGCGCTCGTCGTCGTCGCCGCTTTGGACGAGAAAGGGGATGCGAACGAACACCCCGTTGGTGCTCTCGAGATCGCGCACGAAGAACTCGCCCCCGCGCGATACGATTCGCGCGTGACGGGGTGAGACGAACTGATCCTCTGGAAAGAGGATCGCTCCCTCGGTGCGCCCGAGGTCCGTCGTCATCCCAAGCGAATAGCTGGGTCCCTCGGTCCCGTCTCTCGTGATCAAGACGAGGCGCCCGGGCGCCGGATGCGCGCCGGCGGAGGTCGCGGGGACCGGATGCGCGACGGCGCTGGCCCCCGACTGCGTGGTCGCTACAAGCGACAGCCCACAGAACCGACAGAACTGAGCTGCGGCCTCGCGAGCTCCCCCGCAGCGCGGACAGTCGTCTCGACTCTGCGGGGGGCTCGCCGATCGCAATTCGATCACCCGCGCGGGTTCGATAGACCGTGCCGCGCTGACCGACGGTGTCGCGGGGTCGTGCCTCGCGGAGTCGGCGACGGTGCGGCTCAGGTCAATCACGCCGAGGCGACTCGAGTTCGCCGCCGGCCGCGCAAGGGGCTGGCCGCACGTGACGCAAAAGCCAACGGCCCGTTCGTTGGCGGTTCCGCAGAGCGGACACGTCGCGGCTGGGAAGGGGTCGACCCCGGTCTGATCGAGCGGGAGCGAAGGAGTCGACGGCAGCTCGGCCTCCATTCGCTTCGTGAACGAGACCTCCGGAGCCGCCGGTCTGGCTCTTGTGGGCGCCGCAGCTTGCTTGGCGCCTGCGATCGGGACCGCGGCGGTCGCGGCGAGCGGTGACGTAGGCGCAGCTGCGCCCGCGGTCGGCGGAGATGGCGCAACGGGCGCGATTCTCTGACCGCACTCCTGACAAAACATGAGGTGGCCCGGGTTGTCCCGGCCGCACATCGTACAAATCACGCACTTTGATGGGACACCGGCGCGCGCCCGAGAGTCAAGGCGCTGTCGTAGGCGTACCGGAGACGGGGCCGGTCCGGCTCGCTCTCACAATGTATCTTGTGCCTCCACAGCCGCCTCGAGCCCGACGAAATGGGCGATCCCTGCGTCGTGGGACAGGAGGCTCGAGTCCTCCCAAGCGCGCAGGTAAATCGGGCGGTAGGCGAGGGAGACGCTCAGCACGGAGCCGCCGAGTTCAACTTCGAGTCCGCCGCCTAGCGTTGCGCTGGGACCCCACGTGTCGATTGGAAGCCATTCGTTTCCGTAGGTAACGACTCCAGCGCCGAGCAAGAGAAAAGGCGAGGCCTCGCGGCCAGTTGGGAAGTAGCGGCGCAGTTCGGCGCGCAGCTGCTGAAGCAGGGCGAGGCGATAGAGCTGGTGCGGCTCCTGCTTTGACATCTCGTAGGCGCCGCCGACGTACCACGCCTCGCTCCCCCGCCAGCCTGCGCGCGCAACGATTCCCCCTCCAGACCCCAAGATGCATGGGTTAGCGGCGTCTGAACACGCAGGGCCGGCGAAGGCCACGATCTCGGCCGCGAGAGCGACCCCGTACTGGATGAACGAAAGGTTGCTCGGGGGGGGAGCGACCGCCGATTCGGTCGGGGTGGCCCCGGGTGCGTCGGAGGCTCGTGCGTTCGTCGCGGCGAGCCCAAGCCCGAAGGCTGCGAACACGCACACGGAGGCCGACATCACCCTGAGCTCGCCCGGCATCCCGAGAGCATACACCCCGTCCGGCGCACACGGACGTTGACAGCCTGAGGGGGGTTCGCATACTCGGGTTGGCCGGAAGCGATGGAGATCTACCTCGACAAGCGTGCCGTTCGTCAGATCCGCCTGTCCTCGCAGGACGCAATCGAGGAGGGCGACATCGAGACGCTGCGCGAGGACATTCTCGAAGCGTTCACCGAGGACCAGGTCGAAGAGATCGAGCGGCGGCTCGACACGGGCGATTTCTTCGAGTTTCTGACCGACCTACTCGACGAATGGTCTGGCGACGACGCCGACGAGCTGATGGAGCTCCTCGACACGCAACTCGGCGACGTGGGGATCGACCTCAAGTTCGAGAAGCGCGCCGCGGCCGATCCAGACGAAGAGGAAGAGGAAGACGAGGCGACGGACTTCGAAGACGAGGACGAAGTCGAGGAGGACGAAGACCTCGACGAAGAAGAGGACGACGAGGAAGAAGAGGGAGAAAAGGAAGAGGACGAGTGAGCCTGTCGTCACGTCTCCGTCGTCTTACCCCTTCGGGGCTTCCCGGCCCTCGATCTCCTTTCGAATCGCGCCAGCCAGGATCTCGGCGGCCATGTCGACGTCGGCACGTGATACGTCGAGGTGCGTGACGGCGCGCAGCGACTTTGGGCCGGTCGCGTGGATGAGCAGCCCGGCGGAACGCGCCCCGAGCGCCACCGTCTCGGCGGACACGTCCAGGTCGAGATTCACGATGTTCGTCTCCACCGCGGCGGGGTCGACTCGGACTCCCGTCACGCCGGCCATTTTCTCGGCGAGTTCCCGCGCATGTGCGTGGTCGTCTGCGAGTCGTACGCGGTGATGAGCGAGCGCGTGCAGCGCCGCCGCTGCGATGACTCCGGCCTGCCGCATCCCGCCACCCCAGCGCTTGCGTAGCCGTCGCGCATCTTCGACCAGCGTTCTCGGGCCGCAAAAGGCGCTTCCGACGGGCGCACCGAGCCCTTTGGAGAAGCAAACGCTCACCGTGTCGAAGGGCGCGCACAGCTCCGCGACGGGCGATCCGCTGGCGACGCTCGCGTTCCATACGCGCGCCCCGTCGAGGTGCGTCGCGAGTCCGAGTGCGCGCGCTCGCTCGGCGACCGCGCGCGCCTGCGCTCGTGGCCACACCCGTCCGCCCGCCCGGTTGTGCGTATTCTCCACGGCCACGAGCGATGTTCGAGGTGTCCAGTAGAGCCGCGGGTGCACAGCGGCTTGCATTTCGTCAGCGGTGTACATGCCGCCGTTCCCCACCGGGGTGAACTGCACGCCGCTCAGGGCGGCGCCAGCACCCCCCTCGTAGAGGACGGGGTGTGCCCATTGTCCGACGATGACGTCGTCGCCCGGGCGCGTCTGCGTCGCGATCGCGAGCTGGTTGCCCATCGTGCCGCTCGGGACGAACAGGGCTGCTTGCTTGCCCGTGATCGCGGCGATTTCTTCCTCCAGCGCCCGCGCCGTCGGATCCTCGCCAAAGACATCGTCTCCGACTTCGGCGCGCGCCATCGCTTCGCGCATCGCTGCGGTCGGCCTCGTTACCGTGTCGCTTCGAAGGTCGATCACTCGAGCGACACGTTAGCTCAGGAAGGGGACGTCGGTGGGAGTGTGCGTAAACGAATTTACAGCGAACCGGCTTGCGCACAACTCGCATTCGTGTCAACTGGTTCAACCAGTAGAGCACTCCCATGGCCGACGACTCCATTCCCCCTTCCGCGTCCGTCCCCGCAGACCTGCAAACGCTCGCGGTGCTGGCCCCCGTGGCGCGACAGAGCGTCGTCGATGCGGTGGCCGACCGGCTGCGCGGCGAAATTCTCGCCGGGCGGCTGCGGCCAGGCACCCGCCTGCCGTCGGAGCGAGAGCTCTCGCTCGCCCTGGGCGTGAATCGGCTGACGCTGCGGGCGTCTCTGGCACGGCTCGAAGCGCTTGGGCTCATCACGACGCGCCACGGCGCGGGCACCATCGTCGCTTCCTGGCGTGAGCGCGCCGGTCTCGAGATGCTGGGAACCCTCGTCAAGGGGCTGAAACTCGCCGACCCTGCGTGGCACGAGCTCGTGCGCAGCGCGCTCGAGATCCGGCGAATTCTCGCCTCCGAGGCGGTCGCGTTTGCGGCCGAACGGCACACGGACGAGGATATCGACGCCATCGCGGCTTGCGCGCAGGTGCTGAGCGAGCATATCGACGATCCCGTCGCCTTCGCGCGAGCGGACCTGGCCTTCATGCGCGCGGTCTGCAAGGCTGCACGCAACGTCGGCCTCGAGCTCCTGCTCAATACGTTCGCTCGCTGGCCCGACGAGCATCCCCAGCTCGTCGCCGTGCTGTACGACGACTGCGCGAGTTCGGTCGCGCTTTACCCGCGCGTCATCGACGTCATCAAGTCTCGCAACGGCGAGGCCGCGCGAACAATCGCGCGGCGCACGCTCGAGCACCGGGACGGCGAGTGGGCGCAACGCCATCCGCCGCCGTCCAACGAAGTCGAAGCGCCGGCCGTTGGCCGGAAGGGCAAAGCTCGATGAAGTTGGCTCCCTTCGAGAGCCGCTGGGCCGAGGCGGCGATGCAAGCAATTTATCCCGGTTCCGTGGACAACGGGCTCACCGACATTCGCGCGATGAACGTCGCCGGATTCCTGTGCGAATTGATGATCCATCTCCCGTGGAAAGCGGCGCTCGGCCTTCGCCTTGCCGTTTGGGTAGTCGCGCTCGCGCCATGGTTCGTCCTGCGGCGGCTCGCGACGATTGCCCAGCTTGAACCTGACGATCGCGAGCGGATGGTCGCCATCCTCGTCGCCAGTCCGTCGTATGCGATCCGTTCTCTCGTCCTCATTCTAAAGGCCATGGGCGCCCTGCTCTACGCGGCGGACGACGGCGTTCGAACGCTCATGATGCCTCCTAGGCCTTCGATTACTCCTCTCCGTGTCAAGCGTGTACACGCCGCCTGACCCGCTTCACCCCTCGAAGGGCCGGCCGCTCGTCCATTTCCGCGGCCGACCAAGCAGTACCCGATGCACACATTCGATCCACCGATTGGTTTTCCCGTCGTCTTTCCGGATGAGTCCCTCCCCGAGGGGGCCGTCGTGGACGGCGAGCGACTCGCGCACGACGTCGAAGACGCGTTCGACTACGTGGTCGTCGGGTCAGGAGCTGCAGGTTCGGTCGCCGCGCACGCGCTGGCGAGCGCAGGATTCTCCGTCGGCGTCGTCGAGGAGGGCCCCTGGGTAAGAACTCGCGAGTTCGGCGACGGCGTGTTGGCCGCGTTCCGGCGCATGTTCCGCGACGCGGGAACGCAAGTGATGGAGGGCAGGTCTTACGTGCCGCTGCTTCAGGGGCGGTGCGTCGGCGGAAGCACGGTGATGAACTCGGCCATCGCGCACCGAACCCCGGAGGACGTTCTCGACGAGTGGGCGGCCGACTTCGGCTTGGGCGACGCGCTTTCGGCCAAGCGACTCGAGCCGCACTTCGAGGCTCTCGAGCGCGAGCTCAACGTTCACGCTGTGAGTGACGACGCCCTGGGGGAGAACAACCGGCTCTTTCTGGACGAGGCCCGAGCCCATGGACTGCCCGCCGGACGGATGCGCCGCTACGAGAAGGGTTGTCGCGGTTCGGCGCGGTGTTTCACCGGCTGTCCCAACGCCGCCAAACAAGGGATGAACGTGAGCTACGTGCCCTGGTCGCTCGCCCGCGGTGCGCGGATCTACTGCTCGTGCCGCGTCGAGCGGGTCGTCGTCGAGCACGGTCGCGCGCGAGGCGTCGTGGCGCGCACGGCCGGCGGACCTCCCGACAAGGCCAGGCGAGAGGGGCGGCGGGTTGCGATCCATGCGCGCCGAGCCGTGCTCGTCGCCGCGAGCACAGTGCAGACGCCCAATCTGCTCCGGCGAAGCGGCCTTCGAGCGCGGGCCCTCGGTGAGCACTTTCAATGTCATCCTGGTGCCGGCGTGGCGGCCGTCTTCGATGCGCCGGTGGAGATGGGCTTCGGCGCTACGCAGGGGGCCGAGAGCGTTCACTTGCGCCGCACGGACCGTATCAAGCTCGAAACTCTTTCCATTCCTCCGGAGCTCGCGGCGGTGCGAATTCCGGGGATCGGACACGAGCTGATGAGCCGCTTCGGCGCGTTTTCGCACGTCGCGATGTGGGCGGTGGTCGTTCGCGCCGAGGCACGCGGTACGGTACGCGCAGGGTGGGGAGGTCGAGACAAGATCAGGCTCTCCCTGACGCGGTCCGACGTCGAACGCGCTCGAAGGGGGTTGGCCCTGCTCGCCCGAATGATGTTCGAAGCCGGCGCGCGCGAAGTTTGGCCGGGTCTCTTTGGCGTTCCGAACGTGCTGAAGAACGCCGACGAGGTGAGGCTCATCGACGACGGGCCCATCGATCCTCGCGCGTACGGCTTCATCACCACCCACCTGTTCGGCGCTGCGCGAATGGGCCTCGATCCGAGGACCAGCGTCGTCGGCCCCGACTTTCAAACCCACGAGGCGGCGGGCCTCTACGTACTGGACAGCAGCGTGTTCCCGAGCAACTTGGGGGTGAACCCTCAACACTCGATCATGGCGATGAGCCGTCTCGCAGCCGAGCGCATCGCCGACGTGCGCACGGGCCGCAGCAAGCCACCGCCGCCGACTGCGAACGGCGCTGCGGCTTGAGAAAAGTCGAACGCCCTTTGCCGGACCGGCCGGCTGTGGCATACGTTGCGTCCGCCGGGGTCACGCCGGCGGGTCGACGCAAGAAGAGAAATCTAGGGATCGCATCGGTACCGCCCACTTAGCTCAGTGGTAGAGCAGCGCTTTCGTAAAGCGCAGGTCTGGGGTTCAAGTCCCCAAGTGGGCTCTGGAAGTCTCCGGGCATGGAACCGAGCAAGAGCACCTTCCTCGTCACGGGCGCCGGGGCGGGCGTTGGCTTCGCCTCGAGGAGCACCCTCTATTCGGTGACCAAAGGCGCATTGCACTCATTCACCCGGTCGCTGCGCCGTCCCCCCGTTGGGGGCTGACTCTTGACGCCGCGGGCCGGGCCGGGCACTGCACGCAATCAGCCCCAATGACGACCGCCGCGCTTACACTGACCCATCAGGCCACGTGCGCCGTGTGCGGGCGCGCCGTCGCCGGCAACGACAGCGACGTCAAAATCGTGGTCGAACACGTTCGAGCCGTTTTTTGCTCCGCTTGCTTCGATCGCCACCCCAGCCGTGAAGAGTGGACCTGCTGGAAGCCGGAGCGACTCCGAGCACGCAAGATGCTCCGCATCCCCTGACACGGCCGGCGGGCGCCGCATGCGCGGCCCCGAGGACGCCTCAAGCTTTGTCGGCTGGGCTCGTTCTCCTGTGTCGAGGAGGCCGCGTGAGCCCACTCTCTGGATTCCTTCGCCGGCGTGAGCCGAAGCCCACCGAGGTTGCCGCCAGCGGCCCGCAGCCCGTGCCGAGGCAGGACGACTCGGAGGCCGCGCTCGAAGCGGTCGGCCAAGTGTTGAACGTCCTCGGCAAATTGAGCTTCGACGTAGGCGACGAGCCGGCGGATTCGATTCGCAAATTGTTCGAGCGCTGGGCGCAGCATGTGCTCGTAGGGGCGCCGATCGGCGAGCGCGATCGGGAAGCGACGGAAGCCATTCGCCGCGACTGGCCGGGTATGCGGCAGTTCGTCACGGCCCATCGACGTCGCGAGATGGAACATGTCGTCAAGACGGTCACCGACTTGCGCAAGGCGGTGTGGGCGTTCATCGGAGCTTTCGCGCGTGCGGTGGGAGAAGACGGGCAGAGCGACGCGAGCGTCCGGGTGCAGATTGGAAAGCTCGAAGCGGCAATCCAGTCCAACGACACGGCCGCCCTACGCCGAGAGGCCATGTCCGCAGCGGAGCTCGTCGGCGCCGCGATCGAGCGCCGATCGGAGCGCCATCGCGTCCAGCTCGGAGAGCTCGCGGGCCACATCCGGAACCTCTCGCTTCAGCTGCAGGACGCCAAGCGTGCCGGGCAGATGGACGCCCTCACGAAGATCCACAACCGCGCGTGCTTCGACGAGTATCTGACGAAGATCGCCGAGCTCACGGCGCTTTTCTCGCAGCCCGTCTGCCTCGTGATGATCGACGTCGACCGCTTCAAGTCGATCAACGACACCTGCGGGCACGGCGCCGGGGACGAAGCGCTGAAAGTGGTGGCCGACCGTCTCGTTCGTACATTCCCGCGTCGAGGAGACCTCGTCGCACGACTCGGGGGCGACGAGTTCGTCGTCGTGCTGCGCGACATCCGGATCGAGGACGCTCGTGGCCTCGCGCAGCGCCTGGTCGAGGCGGTTCGCGGAGTGAAGATCGAAAACCAGAAGAAGTGCATTCCCATCTCGGTCTCCGTGGGAATCGCCGACTGGCGAGCAGGAGACACCAGGCAGACCTGGCTGGCCCGGGCCGATGCGGCCCTCTATCGCGCGAAGCAGGCCGGTCGCGATCGCTGGGCGGAGGCGACGCCTTCGTGATCAGCGCGAGGCCTCAGCGAGAGTAGAAAAATTCACCGGGCGATCGCCCCTCGAATGGCCGTTGTAGACTGCGCGCAGCATGTCTCCGCCTGCTCTCGGTTCGAAGTCGAAATCGAGCGCGAGACCCGTGCAGGTGGCTGCTGCCATTCTCATCGGAGGCGGGACTCTCATCGGCTGTACGAGCGATCGGCACGCTCCGAGCGCCTCCGGCTGCGGGGATGGTCAGGCGGGCTGCGTCGTCACGGACGCCGGCTGTACATGCCTGAGTCTCCAGCCGGATTTGCCCCCTATCGCGGTCATCGAGTTCCAAACTCAGATGCCCAGCAATGACAGCGACTATCCCTATGGGCCCTCCGCTCTTCCTCCAGTGCCGCCGACCCCACGATCGACCGTGTATTTGTCGGCCGATGGGAGCAGCGACCCCGAGGGCGCACCGTTCTCCGTATATTGGAACGTGCAAGACCCGACCGGCGCATATCTGCCCGTGAATCCGAGCAGTGACGCGCGGCACATATCGTTTTCGCCTTCGCTCGTCGGTTCGTATTCGATCACGCTCGAGGCGAACGAAGTGGGCGGATTGCGCCAAATCGGCCAGACGACCCTGGTCCTTGCCGTCGGGCCCCACCCATGTGCAGACGACGGCGTTGCCGCGCCCTGCTCGAACCGCCTGCCGGTTCCCGGTGGAACATTCAACATGGGCTCGGAGGACGGCGTCGGATTCGACGACGAACACCCGATACACGCCGTGACGGTCGAGCCGTTCGTGATGGACGAATACGAAGTCACGGTGGGTCGCTTTCGCAGGTTCGTGGCCGCGTACAACGGCCCACCGGCCGACGGGGCCGGGGCGACGCCCGGCGTGCCGAATAGCGGGTGGCAGGCCGATCCGTGGGCCAACGGCCTTCCTACCACCCACGACTACTTCGCATTCACGATCGGCTCTTGCGGCGGGACGTGGACCGATGCGCCGAGCTCGGCGGACGGCCTCCCGATGACCTGCATCAACTGGTTTGCCGCCTTCGCGTTTTGCATCTGGGACGGGCAGCGCCTGCCCACCGAGGCCGAGTGGGAATACGCGGCAGCCGGCGGGGGCGAGCAGAGGACCTACCCGTGGGGCGACGACCCGCCGACGATCGACCTCGCCGTCTACGGATGCTTGTACGACGGGAACCCGGCGTGCTCCCAAGCCGACCTCCCCTTCGGAGGGAGCGCCCCCTCCGGTGCCGGTCGCTGGGGGCACCTCGACTTGGCCGGGAGCGTTTGGGAATGGATCCTCGACGTGTACGGTCCCTACACCACGGACCCGTGCGACGGATGCGCGAATCTGACGAATGGGATGGGGCGCGTCTTCCGTGGCGGGAGCTTCGAGTTCTCCGATCCGCTGTCGCTCCGCGCGGCGTCGCGGTACGGCTTCGGCGCGTATGCGCCCGACCAGACCCGAGGGTTTCGTTGCGCACACAGCGACGGGGACGCGGGTTCCATGTCACCCGCGGCCGAGGAGGCAGGCGGCGATGCACAAGCCGAAGGGGCTTCCCAATCCGGACAGGGCTCCGAAGTGGATCAGGAATCTGGAGCGCAAGAGGATTCCGGGAACGAGCCAGTGGACGTCGCCACCGATGGGGGGCCGTTCACGGATTCGCAGGTGGCCCTGGATTCCTCCGTGGGTCCGGAGGTCGATCCCTAGCGCCCATGGCGTCGACGCCCCGGATGCTCCGGACGCTAGGTCTTTTGGGGAACTCGCTGCAGCATCGTACGGAGGCTACCGTCGCGGATCGCGGCCACCGTAAGGTCTTCCCCGCCGATCAAGACGCCGTTCACGAAGACCTGGGGATAGGTGGGCCAGCCGCTCCATAATTTGATGGCGAGCCGCTCTCTCCACTTGGACAGGTAACTTCCGTACTCGAGATACTTGAACTCGAATCCAGCCTTCGTGAGCGCAGTGCGCACGTTCTTCACGTGCGGGTTTTGGGCCATCCCGACGACGACGACGGGAGACTCGGCCACGGCCCTTTCCACTTCGCGGAGGACCTCCGAGTAGAACGACGCGATGTGCTCCCTCGCGGGCGGAGCGGTTCGTGATGGGTCGAGCAGAGGTCGGGCGAATGTGGACGAGCTACTGGACTGGGAAGTCATGGCGAACCATTTTGGGCGGGGCGTCGATCGAGCCTGACGATCGCGTTCTTTCGGACCGCAGCGACGGAAGGCGCTCGATGGGCAATTTCGAGGAGCACCGTGTTGAGGGCGCTCAGATACGTCGGCATCTTGCGCCGGAGGTCGAGCCAGAGAATGACCCTGACCTGGTCCGACCCGTTCTTCGCGTCGTGGAGGTACGTATCGTCGAACATGACGCCCTCCCCCTCTTTCCAGTAATATTTCTCTCCGCGTTCGACGAGAGCCGGGTCGTGCTTCGCGTTGTCGTGCGAATCGGGATTCACGCGCAACCAACAAGCCTGGTCGGCGTTGTTCTTCGGGATCAGCACGCCGAGGTGATAACGGAGGAATCCTTTCCAATAGCCCCAGTGCGGCGTTATGTACTGCCCGCCCTCGAGCACCGAGAAAAAGGCAGTATAAAGGCCTGGGATACCCCTCAGAAGCTCGGCGGTCCGAGGGGCGAGCGCGCAGTTCTCGTCGATGAAGCGATGGGACTTGAGCATGAGCGCCTTCCACGCGATCGCGTGAATGCCGCCCGTCGTGTACTTTCCGGCGAGACTCTCGACATCGACGAGGCGCTGGCGCATGCCGACGAGAGCCTCACACTCGCGTCGAACGTCCGCGTAGCCCGCCTCGAGGGCCGCGAGCCCCGGGTAATCGTCGTGGTAGCGATGGATGAAGGCGGGCGCTCGCTCGAACATCCCGGCGTTTTCGGCACGGGCGAGGAGCCCGCCCAGGCCCTCGGTGATCCTGCTCATTCTCTTCTTGTCGGAGACGAACGCGCGTACCTGCGTCAACATCGAGCCTCCCGCGGCTAAAGGGTCCGGAGGTTAGTTCGACGGACGCGAAAGCGCCCGAAGTTGCGTTTCCACCGGCGTCGTACGATGCCCGTGCGGGCCCGGCCGTTGCGTGCCGTTCGCTCCCCTACCCACGATATTCGGCGAGCGCATCGAAGTGCAGCACGCGCGCGCACGAGCTCAACCCGAGAGAACCCATGCATTCGTCGTTGCCGTGAAACTCCTTCTCGTGCGCACGAAGGGCGCGCATCACCGTCGCCGTGATGTCGTGCTCACCGTCGGCGCACCGCGAATCGCCACATGGCACGAGGAAGAGAGCCGGGGCTCGGTCGATGAGGACGCGCCGGACGTGCTTGGTCGCCGTGACACCGGACCGCTCTTCGATCTCGAGCCGAAGGCTGACGAGGTCGGGGACCTGCTCGCACAACCTCGGGGCATCGTCCTCCCGTCGACGTCGCTCCGCAAACCGGAGCGCGGCAGGGCTGTTCTTGCGGTAGTTCATCATGTCGTCCTAGTTTAACCACGGAAGCCGTGTCACGCTCGAACGGAGCGTACGGCCCGACGCGGCCGGCCCGACAGGGGTCTGCCTTGCCGCTGTTCCCTCTTCGGCAAATTCGCTCGGAGTCGGTCTCGTTCGCGTCGAGTTGCTGAGGAGCGCGCCGATGGTCGTCGAAATGGGCTCCGCCGCGGCCCCCGTCTTCGTGCTGCAGGGCTTGGAAGATCGTTCGTTCGATTCGATCTACCCCGCGGACGTCCGCGCGCTCTCGAGCCGCTTCTGGACGCCGGTTGCCGTGGCGCGCCGCGCGGCCGCCCTTTTCCAGGAAGCCGGAGCCCGTCGCGTACTCGACGTGGGCGCCGGCGTTGGCAAGTTCGCGCTCGTCGCCGCCGCCGCGGCGCCGGAACTTCACTTCGTCGGAATCGAGCAACGCAAGCAGCTTGTGGAAGTCGCGCGGCGTGCGCGATCCAAGCTTCGCGTCGCGAATGCGCGCTTCCGCGCGGGCGACGTCACGCTCGCAGCGTGGCGTTCGTTCGATGCTTTTTAC
>JBAULD010000077.1:0-3826 GCA_049578005.1 Polyangiaceae bacterium | reverse complement strand
GGGTCTCGTTCCGACTGCGATATCGGCGGCGAGGACCCTAGATTCAGAATCCATTGCGCTCGATTAGCAGCGGGTGTGGTGACGCACCATATCATTCGATTACAATGTAGGAAATGTCACTCTTGTGTTTCAGAGCGGCTCGTGTTTATTCGTTTCGTCGAATCTTGTTCGATACCGAGCTGAAACCAAGCGGGAGTTATATAAGATGATTGGCCGGCTCGTCGCGTGGAGCGCCCGTTGTCACTGGGTCGTCATCATCTCGACATTGATTCTCGCGGTGGCTGGCGACTTTGCGCGTCGTGCCCTCGCGGGCGACGTCATGCCTGATTTGTCGGATCCACAGATTGGGGTAATTGCGGAATGGCCGGGACATTCGGCCCCAGACGTCGCCCACGCGGTGACCGGGGTGCTCATGGGCGCCCTCGATGGGCTCGACGGATGTCGAACGCTCCGCGGGACGTCGATGTCGGGGATGGCTTACGTAGACGTAGTCCTCGAGTCGGGCGCTTCGCTCGACACAGTCCGGCAATCGGTTCTACGGCGCGTGAACAGCGCGGGCGTGGCCCTGCCGGCGGAAGTCCACCCGCGTGTCGGACCGACGGCTTCCAGCACGGGATGGGTGTTCCAATACGCACTTCTCGATCCCACGCACGCCACGTCATTTCAGCTATTGACGCGCGTCCAGGACGAAATCCTGGGGCCCGCGCTGAAGTCCGTCCCCGGCGTCGCCGAAGTGGCGTCCGTCGGGGGCGCGGCCAATCAGGTCGTCGTGACAATGAACCGCGAGCGGCTTCGTGAGCGAACCGTCGCCGTGACGGACGTCATCTCGGCGCTGAGGGGCGCTCTCGCTCCATCGACCCGTCCTCGGGACGCGAACCCGCGGCAGACGCGCCTGTGCGAACAGTGCGATCAGGACTTGCTCGGCGTGCCGATCGCGCCGGCCGCTCCCGGGACCGAGGCGACCCGACTCGGCGACGTCGCGGCGGCGCGAATAGTCGACTACGAGCCGCCTGGATTGGCCGACCTGGGGGGGGAGCGCGCGGTCGGGGGCATCGTCATTGCCCGAAGAGACGCCGACGTCGCCGCGCTCGTGAGGCAGGTCAAGCTCGCGATCGACCGGGAGCACCGCCGGTTCTCTCGCGACGTGCAAGTCGTCACCGTCTACGACCGATCGGTCCTGTCGAATCGCACGCACCGCACCCTGGCTGCGGCGCTCGCGGAAGAAGTGTCCGTCGTCGCGCTCGTCATCTTCGTCTTCTTGTTGCATCCAAGGAGCGCGCTCGTCCCTCTGGTGACCCTTCCCGCCGTCTTGGTCCTCACCTTTGCCGGAATGTGGATATTCGGCGTATCGGCCACGATCATGAGTCTGGGCGGGATCGGCATTGCGCTCGGCCTCGCCGTGGACGCGGACGTCGTCGCCCTCGAAGCCTCCCATCGTTGGTTGGAGGGTCAGGACGGGGTCGGCCCGCCCGGGTCCGAAGAGGAAAGGCGCACGAGGATTCGTGGCGCTTCGTTGCGGTTCGCACCGGCCATCGTCACTTCGCTGCTCATCGCGGCGGCTTCTTTCTTGCCAATCTTCGTCTTCACGGGCGAAACCGGGCGGCTCTTGCGTCCCATGGCGATCACCAAGACTCTGGTCATCGCGTCGGCCGTGATTGTCTCGCTCACCCTTTCGCCTGCGCTGCGCGATCGCGTGATGCGCGGCAAAATCATCCCCGAGTACGCCAACCCCCTGACGCGCAGCCTCGTGCGGCTTTATCGGCCGTTCGTCACGTTTGCTCTGGCGCGGCCCGCCTTCACCTTGGCGACGGCTGTTCTGGCGGTCGTTTCGTGCATACCGATCGCGCCCCGACTCGGCGGCGAGTTCTTGCCCCGTGTCGACGAGGGGGACCTTCTGTTCATGCCGACCGCCCGGCCGGGGATCCGCGCGGCAGAGTCGGCGGCGGCGCTCGCGCGTCAGGACCGCGCGCTGGCTCGGTTCGGCGAAGTGGCGGCGGTGTTCGGCAAGGTCGGACGAGCCGACACCGCCACCGATCCGGCGCCGTATTCGATGGCCGAAACGATCGTAGGCTTGCGGCCCCGCTCCGAGTGGCCAATAGAGTCCGATTGGCAGTGCGCCCCGTGGGTCCCGGGATGGCTCCGTCGTTCCGCGCTGGCCCTTCGGTGGTTACCGTGTTCGCCCGACGTCGGAAAGCTCGTTGATCGACTCGACGCAGCCGTCCGATCGGCGGGGTGGACGAACGCCTGGACGGCGCCGGCCCGGGCGCGAATGGACATGATGTCCACGGGCATTCGAACTCCGTTGGGCATCCGCCTGATCGCGGGCGACTCGACTCGCCTCGAACGGCTCACCGAAAAGGTCGCCGACATCGCCAAACAAGTGCCGGGTGCCCAGAGCGTACAGACCGAATCGCTTGGAGACGAGGCGTGGCTGTCCTTCGAGACGGACGCGGCGCGGGTGGCCCGCTTCCAGGTAAATGCCGACGTCGTGCGCCAAGCCGCAGATCTCTTTGCGAACGGCGGTCAGGTCGGCGAGGTGGAACGGCGCGGGGAGCGAGTCCCCGTGCGCCTGGCCTTCGACACCCACGGGCAGGGCGAGAGGCCGGCCGACGCGCTGGGCAGCGTCAGCGTCCGCGGCCGGCCGAGTCCGGGGAATACGGCCGGTGAGCTCGTGCCGCTCGACCTGCTCGGGCGGCCGACCTACGTCCACGTCCCCTCGCTTCTCCGGAGCGAGAACGGCGAACTATGCGCCTACGTCCTGGTCCTCCTCGACGAGGCGACCAACATTCATGAATACGTCGAGCGCGCCCGGAGTGCGATTGACGCCGCCAAGGCGAACGGTGACCTTCGACTCCTCCCCGGGGAGCGCGTCGAGTGGGGCGGACAATACGATCTTTACGTGGCAGGCGAGAGGCGCTTTGCGCTCTGTGCTCCACTCGTCGTCCTTGCGATGATGGGTCTTCTGTTCCTACAGTTTCGGAACTTCGTCGAAGCCATGCTCGTCATGCTGTCCGTGCCATTCGCCCTCGTCGGCAGCATCTGGGCCCTCTTTTTGACTGGCTACCCCGTGTCGGCACCCGTCTGGGTCGGCATTCTCTCGGTGCTCGGACTGGCGATGCAGACCGGCGTCCTCATGGTGGTCTACATCGACGACGCGTTCTACCGCCGCGTTCGCGAAGGACGGCTCTCGACTCGCGAGGACATCGTCGCGGCGCACGCGGACGGTACGGTTCGTCGATTGCGCCCAAAGCTCATGACCACCGCGACGATGGCCGTAAGCCTCCTTCCACTTCTATGGGCCGAAGGGGCAGGCTCGGAAATCATGCAGCGAGTCGCGACGCCGATGCTCGGGGGTCTCCTGACGAGCGCCTTTCTGACGCTGGAGGTGCTCCCGGTTCTTTACACCCTTTGGCGCTGCGGGCAGCTTTCCCGGGCCCATCGTCTTGGGTTGCCGATCGCCGCCATCGTCGGAACGCGGCCGGCATGGTCCGACGGAGACGGCTGATGATCGTCGCCGTTCGCGTCGCGCTCCTGATACTCGGGCTTTCAGCCGTGCTGTATGCAGTCCGAGCCGCGTACGACGGGGCTCATTCGCGAAAGAGCGACGACGTCACCTACGTGTGTCCGATGCATCCGGAAGTGAAGGAAGGGGCGCCCGGCGAATGCCCGCTCTGTCGGATGGCGCTCGTCGAGGCCAGCGAGGCCGCGAGCGACGGACGGCCGCCGTCCGGCGAATTGGTCACGATCGACGTCGGGGATCTCCGCGTCGTGGAGAGGCGTACACTGAGCCAACCCAAAGAGGTGATCGCGCCGGCGTGGGTGGACG
>JBAULD010000076.1:0-8090 GCA_049578005.1 Polyangiaceae bacterium | reverse complement strand
TGCCGCCGAGGCGAAGCGCTCTCGCAAGACCCGCAGGCCGGGCACGCCCACGCGCGCGATCGCCCTCTCGGCGTGCTTGACGACATCGTCCCTTTCGAGAAGGTCCACCAGCGCGTGCATGTCGCGGACGCTCGGCGTGAAGCCGGGATCGCGTACGGCCAGTTCGAGCGGTGGGCGTGCCATGCGCGGCCGGGATACCATTTCGTCCGATGCCCGGGTTCGACTTCGATGCGCAGGCGTTTTTCGCCGTCTATGGCGGCGCGCACGGAAGTTTTGGGCCTCTCATGATCGCGATCACGTTGTTCGGCGGTGGATGGTCCGCGCTGGCACTCGGTCCGATGCTCTGGCACGCGCGCACGAGGCGGTTCGCCGCCGCCCTCGCCGTCGCGCTCGCAGTCCAGGCCGTGCTCGTCTGGAGCCTCAAGCGCGCGGTCGGCCGGGTGCGGCCGTGGATCGCCCTCGGTCTACCGCAGCCAATCGGGGCTCCCCACGATCCGTCCTTCCCGAGCGGCCACGCCGCCGGCAGCTTCTGCGTCGCCGCCTTTCTCGCGCTGGCCTTACCTGCGATCCGGCCGACATCTCCCTGGCTCCGAAGCCTCGTCGTCGGGCTCGTCGTGGTCCTCGCCGCACTCGTCGCGCTTTCTCGGGTTTACTTGGGAGCCCACTTCCCGAGCGACGTCGTGGTCGGCTCGCTTCTCGGCGCTCTCGTCGGCGCGAACGGCGGCCGGCTCTATGCGGCGTTCGCACGAGGCGACTCGCCGATCCGCTGACGTTCGGCCCCTCGCCTCTTTAGGTTTTGGGTGCCATGCACCGCACCGTTGCGAAGTCGTTGCTCGCCGCCGCCGCGCTCGGATGCCTCGCGGTCCCCGCATGTGGCAACCTGGTCATCCCCAGCAACGCGGCCGACGACGGCGGCGGCGACGATGATTCGTCGGCCGGCGCCGGAGATGACGGGGAAGCGCGGCCTGCGCCCGACTGCGAAGCGGGCACCGATCCGGTCGCTCTCGCCTGCACCGGGCTCTACGCAAACTGGACGCAGCTGACGCTCGCGCCCGACGTGCAGGCGTATCAGCCCGGCGCCACGATGTGGGCGGACGGGGCCGACTCGTCGAGGTGGATCTGGCTGCCGCCGGGACAAAAAATCGACACGACCGATCCGAACAACTGGTCGTTCCCCGTCGGCACCAAGATCTGGCAGGAGTTTCGCCTCCTCGGCCAGCGCATCGAGACCCGCTTCCTCCGCAAGGACGCTGCGTCGATCTGGTTTCGGGCCACGTTCGCCTGGTCCGACGACCAGAGCGCGGCCCCCACCGTGACCGCCGGCGTGCCCAACGCCCGCGGGTTGCCGTATGAAATCCCGCCCGTGAGCGCGTGCGAGAAGTGCCACGGCGGCGCAAACGACTTCGTGCTCGGCTTCGAGATGGTCGGGCTCTCGATGCCGCAGTCGAGCGGTCTCAACCTGCAAGCGCTCGAACAACTGCAAACTCTGTCGAACCAGCCCGCGGCCGTGCCGACGATTCCTGGAACGGATCCGACGACCCTCGGCGCGCTCGCCTTCTTGCACGCCAACTGCGGCACGTCCTGTCACAACCGAAATGCGAACGCCGGCGCGAGTGTGTACGGTTTATTCCTGAAGCTCACCGGCGACGCCACCGGCGCTCTCCCGACGACCGTCCAAGAGACGGACACGTGGACGACCGCGTACAAGGTCCCGAGCAGCTTGACGCCGTACGGATTCGACGCCGGAGGGTTCTGGCGCATCGCCCCCGGCGACGTCGCCCACAGCTCCGTGTCCTGGACGGTGTCGCGGAGAGACGGCGTCGTCCAGATGCCTCCTATCGCGACCCACCTCGTGGATCAGAACGACGTCGCTCTCCTGAACATGTGGATCGCCTCGATGGCGCCCTGAGGCCGGCGTGGGCCGGAGTGCAATTGGGAGGGCCCGCCACCTTCGCTCGACGCGCCCTGCGAGAGAGCGTTCCGAGGCCAGGGCCCCGCCTCACTGGAAGCGAGGCCGAAAAAGGGCTAATGGAGGTGCGCCTTGCGAATCGCCCTCCAGGCCGCTGGCCTCTTGCCCCTCGGGCTCGCCGTCTTGGGATGGTCGAGCTGCCGTGACTCGAGCGCGAGCAGCCCGGGGCCACAAGCCGCCGCGTCCGTTCCCGCGGCCGCCGAGCAAAGGGACACGGCTCTCCCGGGCGTCGACACCAGCCCGATGACGCCGCGCGAACGGCACGAGTGGAGCACCTTGGTGGGCGATCTGATCGCGCCGTGCACGAACGTGCCGGTGCCGATCGCGCAGTGTGTCCAAGAGCGGCGTCCTTGCACCGCCTGCACGCGAGCCGCCAAGTGGATCGCGGGTGCAGTGCGCAACGGAGCCTCGGAAGAGCAAGTGCGGCGTGCCTACAAGGACCGGTTCGACCCGACCGCCGCCAAGGCCATCCCCCTTGACGGCTCGCCGACCAAAGGCCCCGATGACGCTCCGGTCACGGTCGTCGAGCTGGCTGACTTCGAATGCCCGCACTGTGCGGGTGCCGTGCCGACGATCGACGCGATGATGAGCGCCCACCCGGGCAAAGTGCGCCTCGTGTACAAGAGCTATACCCTCGCGTTTCACACGCGCGGCGAGCCCGCCGCGCGCGCCGCGTTCGCGGCGGGGATGCAAGGGAAGTTCTGGGAGATGGAGCATCTGCTTTTCGAGCGCCAGCAGCATCTCGAAGACGCAGACCTCGAGCGGTACGCCCGCATGCTGCGCCTCGACATCCCCAAGTGGAAGGCCGACATGGAATCGGCTGCTGTCAAGGACCGGATCGCGAACGACCGAAAGCTCGGCGAGGAGCTCAAGGTCAAGGGGACGCCCACGATCTACGTGAACGGCCGCGAGCTCGACATCGAGCAGGAGGAGTCGCTCGAGGATCGCGTCGCATCGGAGCTCGGCGTCGCGCCGGCGGCTTCGGCGTCCACGGCTCCAACGGCGGCGGAAGGGGCGTCCGCCCCGGCCAAGCCTCACTGAGGACGCCGATGACGAAGCCGTCGAAGCGGTGGCGCGCAGCAGGCCTCGTGCTGTTCGCGCTGGCGGCTGGCGGAGGCGCGAGCTGTGGGGGCACCGACGCGAGCCCGAGATCGCCTACTTCCGGCGCCGACGTCGACATCCCCGGCGTCGACACCCACGACTTCACCCCGCGCGAAAGGCGGGAGTTTTCGAACTACGTCCGCGAGCTTCCGGCCCCGTGTTCGGCCGTCGCCGTGCCCCTCGGTCAATGCGTCCTCGAGAAGCGCCCGTGCGCCGCGTGCGCGCCGGCGTCGGTGGCGATCGCGAAGGCGGTGCGCGAAGGAATGACTCGCGAGCAGGTCCAAAGCATCTACAAGGCCCGCTTCGACCCTGCTTCGGCTCGCGCCATTCCGCTCGAGGGGTCGCCGTCCCGCGGTGCGGACGACGCGCCTGTCGTCGTCGTCGAGTTCGCCGATTTCGAATGCCCGTTTTGCCAGAAGATCGCCCCGGTGCTCGACGAGCTCTGGGAGACGCGCAAAGACAAAGTGCGCTTCGTCTACAAGTTTCTCCCTCTGGCGATGCACGCCCACGGCGAGCCGGCCGCTCGCGCCGCGATCGCGGCCCAGATGCAGGGAAAGTTCTGGGAAATGCACCACAAGCTCTTCGCGAATGGCCAGCATCTCGAGGAGAACGACCTCACGGGGTACGCGCGGGCCATCGGCCTCGACGTCGACCGGTTCCGCGCGGACATGGCCGGAGCCCAGGCCACGGCGCGTATCGAAGCCGACCGCAAGCTGTCGGAAACGCTCGGGGTCAAAGGTACGCCGACCCTCTTCATCGACGGCCGCGAATACGACACCAAGGCCGACATCGGCGAATGGGTCGACGGCGAAATCGCGGCGGTCGCCGGGAGATGAACGCAGTATCGAGCTCTCGCCGTCCGGGACCGTGGTATGGGATCGCGACGTGAGGGGAGTCGCCTTCGAGGCTTGCGGGTGCTTCCCCACGGGGCGGCACTACGCCGGAATAGCGCACCTGCTTCGGACCGTGGTGCGCGGTCTAATCGAAGAGCTGGCGCCGGATGCGGCATGGTCCGATCTGCCAATCGCGCTGATCGACGTGGAGACGACGGGGACCGACACCTCCGCGGACCGCGTGGTCGAGGTCGGGGTCGCTATCGCGCGCGGTGGCGAGATCCTCGAACGCAAGAACTGGCTCATCAATCCCGGGAGGCCCATCCCGAAGGAGGCCATGGAGGTCCACAAGATCACCGACGACGACGTGAAGGACGCTCCTCCGTTCGAAATCGTCGTTCGCGAGATCGTCGCGCTACTCGCCGGGTGCGTCCCGGCGGCGTACAACGCGGCTTTCGACCGCGCCTTCCTTCGGAGCGAGATCGCCCGCGCGGGCCTCCCCGAGGACGAGCTTCCGGCGGGGCTGCGGAAGAATGTAGAGTGGCTGGATCCGCTCGTGTGGGCTCGGGAGCTGCAGCAAGGGGAGCGGTCGCGGGCCCTGGGCGAGGTTGCCTCCCGCCTCGGCATTGCCCACGAGAACGCGCACCGTGCGAGCGACGACGCCGAGGCGGCCCTCCGCGTCATGCTGGCGCTTGGCCGCGACGTGCGTGTCCCCCAGACCTATGCGGCTCTGGTGCAAGAGCAGCGCCGCCTGTCGATGGCGCAGTCCGACGAGCGACGCCTCAAATGGCGTTAGGACGGCGGGTAGCGGCGAAGAATGAGAAGAACGACGCAGTCGCGCTTGTTTACGCACTGCGCTAGTGACCGTTTTGTCTTATAGTGCGAGCACGTTTGCCACAGCCGAGGATTCCATGACCGAAAAGGCGAAAATCTCGCTGGGGGACGCCGAGCTCGAGGTGCCCGTCGTCGTCGGCACCGAAAACGAACACGCAATCGATGTCGCGCAGCTCCGCGCGAAGACCGGCTACGTGACGCTCGACCCCGCTTTCATGAACACTGCGTCGACGAAGAGCGCCATCACGTTCATCGACGGGGACAAGGGAATCCTGCGCTATCGCGGCATCCCAATAGAGCAGCTCGCGCAGCACTCGACGTTCGTCGAAACCGCGTACCTGCTGATCTACGGAGACCTGCCGAGCGAAAAGCAGCTGCAAACATGGAGCGAGACCCTGACGCGTCATTCGCTCTTGCACGAGGACATGAAGCATTTCTTCGAAGGCTTCCCGCCGACGGGCCACCCGATGGCGATCCTGTCGGCGATGGTGGCGGCGCTCTCGAGCTACTACCCGGACGCCCTCGACGTCGACAACGTGCAGCAACGCGACATCACGATCGCGAGGCTGATCTCGAAGGTGCGCACGATCGCGGCCTTCGCGTACAAGAAGTCGATCGGGCAGCCGTTCGTCTATCCGAAGAACAGCCTGTCTTACTGCGAGAACTTCTTGAACATGATGTTCTCGGTCCCGGCCGAGGAGTACGAGTTCGATCCCGAGCTCGTGAGGGTGATGAATCTCCTCCTCATTCTCCACGCGGACCACGAGCAGAACTGTTCGACGAGCACAGTGCGCGTCGTCGGATCGAGCAAGGCGAATCTGTTCGCATCGATTAGCGCCGGCATCTGCGCGCTCTGGGGACCGCTGCACGGCGGCGCCAATCAGGAAGTGCTCGAGATGCTCGAGCTCATTCACGCCGACGGAAACGACGTGAGCAAATACGTGAAGCTCGCCAAAGAGAGGGGCAGTCATTTTCGACTGATGGGCTTCGGTCACCGCGTGTACAAGAACTTCGACCCGAGGGCGAAGATCATCAAGGCGGCCGCCGACAAGGTGCTCGCAAAGCTCGGCAAGCCCGACCCGCTGCTCGACATCGCGAAGGCGCTCGAAGAAGCCGCGCTGAAAGACAGCTACTTCGTCGAGCGGAAGCTCTACCCGAACGTCGACTTTTATTCGGGCATCATTTACCGGGCAATGGGCTTTCCGACGAACATGTTCACGGTTCTCTTCGCTCTCGGACGCCTCCCGGGTTGGGTGGCACACTGGAGGGAGATGGTGGAGGACCCGAATACGAAGATCGCCCGCCCCCGGCAGATCTATACGGGGCCGACGGCTCGCGACTACGTTCCGATGGAAAGGCGCTGAGGATTCGAGGCCTGGCCGTCAGACGACGACGCTCCACCGTTCTTGGATCCAGGTCCCGGCGAGCATCCATTCGAGGATCGCGACGCACAGGAACGGCCCAAACGGGAGCCGCGCCGCCAGGATGCCCTCCGCCGGGGCGGTTCCCAGCGGGTCCTCCTCGATCGCGCGTCTCGCGTCTTCGTCGCCGCGCTCCGCGGCACGGATTAACGCTTCGCGATCGCTTCGCACGCTCTCCGGCTCTTCGATCTTGCCGCGGAGGAGCAGCACGACGCCCGCCGCGACTGTCGCCTGCAGCGCGCCGGCAAAGACGACAAAGAGCACGGCGGGCCATCCAAACCATGCGCCCGCGAGCATGACGAGCTTCGCGTCGCCCAGACCCATCCCAGCTCGCCCCCGGAGCGCCTTGTACCCCACGATGAAGGGGAGCCAGACTCCGAGAAATCCGACGGCCGCGCCGAACAGCGTGTCCAACCAGCCGAGCCCCCGCAGCGCGGGCGTCGCGAGACCGAAGATCGTGCCACCCAGCGTGACCGCGTCGGGCAAGTACATGTGCTCCGCGTCGATGAACGCTGCCGCCAGAAGCGCCATCGCCAGCCCGAAATCGGCGAGAAAGACGCAGGCCGCGTGCGCCAACGTCGCGTCGCCAGGGAGCGACCGGAGGACGATCTCGAAGACGGCCAGCGCGAGCAGGCCCCCGAGCAGCTCGACCACGACGTAGCGCGGCGAAATACGCGCACCACAACAACGCGCTTTTCCCCGCAAGAGCAGCCACGAGACGACCGGCACGTTGTCCGTCGCGCGCAGCGGCGCTCCGCACGCCGGACAGTGCGAGCCGGGCCGAACGACGCTCAGCTCGCGCGGCACTCGATGGATCACGACGTTCACGAAGCTGCCCCAGACGGCCCCCCAGGCGAACGCAAAGGCGCGGAGTTCCCAGGGGGGGACGGCCCACGGCCCCGCGATGAATTCGGCGAGCGTCACGGGATAGGAAGGCGATGCGTCATGAGCGTGGTACTCGTCGACTCTTAGCGCACCCCGCGCGCGGTTTCTCCCGCCATGCTCCTCGCCATTAACCCCGAGCACCCCGAGCCACGCAAGATTCGTCGCGCCGTCGAGGTTCTTGCCGACGGGGGCGTCATCGCGTACCCCACGGACACCGTCTACGGGTTGGGCTGCGACATCACCAGCAAGCACGCGATCGATCGTCTTTACTCGATCAAAGGGATGGACCGCTCGCAGCCTCTCTCGTTCATCTGTCCGGACCTTTCGGACATCGCGCGATACGCCGTGGTGGACAATCCCGTGTACCGCGTCCTCAGGCACTTTCTTCCGGGACCCTACACGTTCATCCTGCAAGCGACACGCGACGTGCCGAAGCTCTTGCAGATGAAGCGAAAGACCGTCGGAATTCGGGTGCCGACTCTCGAGACGCCACGGGCGCTCGCGCGCGAGCTCGGGCGGCCGATCGTCTCGACCACGGCCAGCCACCGACCGGGCCAGGGGCTCGCCGGGGAGACGGGGGAGACCGGCGGCCGGCGGTCGAAGGCGAAGGACTCGGACCCGGGGTCGCGGTCGCGCCCAGTTGAGCTCCCGTTCGTCGATCCGCACGAGATTCATGAAGCCTTCCGGGGGCTCGCACTGGTCCTCGACGGTGGGGCCGGCGGCCTCGTGCCCACGACGGTCATCGATCTGACGCAGACGCCGCCCGAGGTCGTACGCGTGGGAGCAGGACCGGTCGACGAGTTCTGAAGGCGGTCTCGGCCGTAGGCCGAAAGATGCGAAGGTAGCCCCTTACATGCGGGCCTTGCCGAGCCGTTCATTCCAACGAAAGGGTGGTTTCCGAATCGTGAGCGTCGCCGCCATACCATCGCTTGCGTCGCTACCGCGTGCGCGAGTACTTCTCGTCGATGACGACGACGTGCTCGCACGCTCGTACGCGCGGATGCTTTCGCAGGACGGATACGACGTCGAGATGAGGTTCGACGGCGA
>JBAULD010000075.1:0-8157 GCA_049578005.1 Polyangiaceae bacterium | reverse complement strand
GAGCCGGCCGGTACATCGGCTCAGGGCCTCGAATCCGTCGACGGGCCGGCGCTGCACGTCCGGCGCGAACCGCCGCGCAAGCTGCGCGAGACGACGCGCTCGGGACCGGACTCGCGCGGCCAGGATCGAGCCGCTGCGGCCTTGCGCGTGACCGCCCCGCCACGTGGAACGAAGCCTGCAGCGCGTCTTCACAACCACGAGGAGACCATGATTCGATCCGTCCGGCACACGAAGACAGTCGCCGTCTTTTGCGACGCGGGCTTCCTGGCTCACGTCACGCGATCCCTGGAAGTCGGGCGCGCATTGCGAGACTGCTTTGGCCACCGCGTCGTCTTCTGTTGCGACGGCCCTTACGCCCACATCGCGAGCGAGGCCGGGTTCGACGTCGTACCCGTCTTCACGGTGAATCGCGACACGACGATGAAACTCGCCGAGCGATTCGGACCTTGCAGCCTCGGATGGTGGAAGGACGTCTGCGATCGCTCCGTCACGTCCGACCTCGAAGCGATGGAGGCCGTCCAGCCGGACGCGGTCGTGGGGGACATGCGCTGGTCGCTGTCCACCAGCGCGCGCGTGAACCGAATCCCATTCATCTCGGTCACGAACGCGTGCTGGACCAGCAAGTTTGCCGAGCCCTTCGAGCTGCCTGAAGGGCACATCGTGCAGAAGCTCCTCGGCCGCCGCCTGGCTTCCGCCGCCTTTCCCATGCTCGTTCGCCAGATGCAGAAGTACTATGCGCTCGGGTACCGCGAAATTCGCGAGCGCCGCAAGCTCCCACCCATTCGAACGATTCACGACGCGATCGAAGGCGACATCACGCTCCTGGCCGACCTCCCGGAGTTCATGCCCGTCACCGCCGACGCTCCGAGCAGCTTCCGGTTCACCGGCCCGCTTCTTTGGGATGCACGCGTCGAGCTCCCATCGTGGTTCGCGAAACTCGACGCGAATCGGCCGACCATTTACTTCACGATGGGATCCACCGGGGACGCCAAGTTCTTCGAGGAAGCGGTGCGGGTCTTCGGAAACACCGAGTTTCAGGTCCTCATCACGACGGGCGGGATCGCGGAGATTGCGAACCCGCCGTCCAACGTCTTCGTCGCGAAGTACGCCCCGGGCGAGGCGCTCATGGCCGCGAGCGACGTCGTCGTGACCCACGGGGGCAACGGCACCGTGTACCAGGCGCTCTCCCGAGGGGTTCCGATCATCGGATTTCCGAGTATCTTCGACCAGGAGATCAACATGGGGCGAGTCGGGGCGCTCGGCCTCGGGATTCCCATGTCGCGCTCGAAGTACACCGGTCCGGCGCTCGAGGGCGCCGTCCACACCTTGCTCAATGATTCTCAGTACGCCGAGCGATGCAAACTCCTGGCGCTGCGGATCGCGCGTATGGACGGACGCAGGCGGGCCGCGCTCCACATCGACGATTTCCTCGTGCACGGCGATCCTCTGCAGCAGCCGAGGGCAGACGCGGACACGCTGGCCGGCTACCCGTCGCAGCCCGCGCTTCGAGCGGCGGGGTGAGCGCTCCGGAAGCGGGGCAGGGGCGAGACGAAGAGAAGACCGCAAGGACACAAGGGATGCCAGGAGAGGCGAAGCCTCGCCCGCAAAGGGCGAGAGTATCCTCGCGTCCCTCGCGCTCCTGGCGGTTCGTCCTCTTTCGCGTATGAGGCCTTCCCGCGCTCCTGGCGGTTCATCCTCTTTTCGCTCTCGGGGTTGCGGTCGGGACCCTAGCCCGCGGGCGGGTAAAGACTCGGTCGGACCCGCGCGGTCACTTCGACCGCGTGTCGCAAGCGGACGCCGAGCGGCACTCTTGCGTCCACGCCCTCGCGCGGGAAGACGGCTTCGCAAATGCCCTCGAGAATGCGACGCATGGCCGGGTCCGACGGCCATCGAGGAAACTCGGCTCGGATCCGTTCGTCGATGTCCGCTTGCTTGCGGAAGGCAATCGTGAGGAGCGTTCGCGGATCGACGCCGAGCGCCAGCAGGTCCGGCTCGATTCTCTTTAGACTAATCAGTGTCGTCGTCAGGAGGTCGAGACGAAAGAGCCCGAGGTCGACCGCGCCCGCAACGGACAATCGGCTGACGAGGTCTGGAATGAGCTGAATGCCCAGGCCCACGTGGCGCGCCTCGTCCCGCTCGTAGTATCCCATGAGCTCCGTCAACACGGGCTCGACGTCGAGCTCTCGGATTCGTTGGAAGATGACCATCGCGATGGTCTCGACGGTCATTTGCATCCCGACGAGTTTCTTCAGGAGGTCGTCGGTTTCCAGAGTCTTGCGGAGAACGCGCTCGGCCCAGAACTCCATTTTGCAGGGTTTGGCTCCGAGCGCCTCCAGGTAATCGTGCATGACGTAGAAGTGCCTTGCCTCGTCGTGCACCTGGCTCGAAGCGGCGAGCTTCGCCTCGCGCTGGACGAGCCGATCGGCGAGCTGCGCGCTGATCTTCCACGCCCCGAGCTCACCCCAAAGAATGATGGCGAAGACCCGCCGGAGCGCGCGCAGCTTGGCGGGCGGCAACGTGGGCTTTCCGTGCTTGGCGATGAGTTGGGAGAGGACCTCGCGGCCATCCCAAACCTTCGCTTGACCCATATGGTAAATATTTTCCATTCTTCGAGCGCGACGTGCCTCGGCATCGTTGTACGCGACATCGAACATTTCGAATGGGAGACGGGTGCTGTCGTGGGTCATGGACTCGGTGGAAAAGGCGGTGGTTGGGTTCGTCGGTGTCAGTGGGCGCTGCAGCCGAGCGCGGCTTGCACCCCGCAAAGCTGCAGCATCGCTTGGCCCTGGCAGAGCTGTTCGGTGCACGATTGCCCGTTGCGGCACTCCGCGTTGGTCTTGCAAAACTGCGCGATTTGGCAGGAGCCGGACTGGCACTGCGTCTGAGCGGTGCCGGCCGAGAGGTCGTACACGCCACAGCAGACGTCACCTTTCGCGCAATCGGACATTTGCTGGCAGTGAAATGTAGCCGTCCCCTCCGAACACGTGGCCGACGCGCCGGGCTTGCACTCCGCGCCGGACAAGCCGCCGTCCGTAGGCAAGCAGCAAGTGTTCGTTCGAAGATCGCACGGAGTCGTGCCGCACAGCGGGGCGCTCGATGCTGCCCCGGCGTCCGGAGCGGGGTTGTCCAAGGCGCCGGAATCGGGCGCCTCCACGCTCGGCGCAGAGGCATCGGACGCCAGATTGCTTTGGGAGGACGGAGGAGAGGAGTCGCTCTGATTCGCGGACTCCGCCGGAATGCCAGATTCGGGCGACACGCTGGCGACGTCGAGCGGCGAGGAGGTGGTGCCGGCCGACGAGCCGCACGCGCAAGGCGAGACGACGAGTGCAGCTCCCACCCATCCGTACGTGAGCGTCCTGCACCAGGGAATGATGGTTTTAATCATTGGACCGCCTCATAAAGCAGACGGTGTGCCGCGGCTCGTTCGAGCGACGGGCGGCGCAAAGCGCCGTGACTTCGCAGGCCGCATTGAGTCCGTTGCGCAACCTCTCGCGCGGCTCGCGCAAAGGAGATTCAGTCTCGGGCTCGGAATTGCCCTCGCGATACCGTTGGTAAGAAGCTTGCTCCCAGTCGCGGACATGGTGATCCGGCGACCGCTCTTTCTCATGCTGCTCGCGCTCGAAGTCGGCGTGGCCTGCGACGTATCGTCTCATCCCGCCGGCGTCGTTCCGGGGTCGGGCGATACCGACGCCGCCCCCACAAACGTCGCTCCGTGGTCCGGCGACATAGACGCCGCCCGCGCAAATGTCGCTCCGTGGTCAGGCGATATCGACGCCTCCTTCGCCGACGGCCAAAGCGTACGGGGGAACTCCGACAGCGGGTCGTTCGTCAGTCTCGCCGTCCCGCTCGGCAAACCCCTCGACCCGAACGCGAACGACCCACTGCCGCTCGGGGACGCCGGGAGCGGAGCCACTCCGCCGGGCTGGCACTTCTACCAAATCGACGGCGCGGTTTGCCGCGACGGTTCGAGCAACGGCATTTACGTGCAGTACTCCTCGGTGGCCTCGAAGAAGTTGATGATTTACCTCGAGGGGGGCGGCGCCTGCATGAGCCCCCACTTTTGCGATCACAACCCAGCCAACATTCACCAGTTTTTCCAGGGAGGGCAGACGCAGGGAGAATCGTTCAGCGCGGTCCTCCTTTCGAACATGAACGATTTCGTCCTCCAGCAGCCGTACACGACGGGGATCTTCGACGATACGAACGCCGCCAACCCGTTTCAGGGCTGGAATCGCGTCTACGTTCCGTATTGCACCGGCGACGTTCACTTCGGCGCGGCGCCGAACGTGAAGATGGACGACGGCCTCGGCAACACGACGCAGCAGCAGTTCGTCGGCTACAGCAACATGCAGCGCTTCATCGCGCGGGTCGTGCCCACGTTCCCCGACGTCGACCAAGTCGTTCTGACGGGCACGAGCGCCGGAGGGCTCGGGGCCGCGCTCAACTACGGCCTCGTGCAAGACTCGTTCGGTTCGGTGCCCGTGACCGTCGTCGATGACTCGGGGCCCGCGTTCCTCGACCCGATGTATCTCGCCACGTGTCTCCAGAAGGAGCTCCGAGATCTATGGGGTTGGGACGCCTCGCTACCCTCCGACTGTCAGGATTGCCGTCAGCCCGACGGAGGGGGCCTGATGAACATCGTCCAATACTGGCTCCGAAAGTATCCCGGGGCGCGGATAGGGCTCATCTCGAGCATTCACGATCAGATTTTCAGGCTATTTTACTCGGCAGGCACGAACGACTGCGCCAGTAACGATCCGAACATCTTGTCGGGGCTCGGCCTGCAGGGCGGCGACCCGCCCGACTACCCGGGCCCGCTCTTCGCCCAAGCCCTCGACTCGCTGCGCACGACGTATTCGAGCACCGGGAGCTTCGGCTCGTATTACATCGGCGCATCGGACCCGGACGCGTCGACATCGAACGGCTCAATCGACACTTTGCACATGCACACGTTCCGCGATCGCTTTTATGCGCCTCTCGCGGGCGGCGTCACCCTGGCCAAGTGGACGAGCGACTTCGTCTCCGGAGCTGCGCTGACCGACGTCGGACCGTGAGCGAGGCGCGGGAGAACCATCTCACCCGGCGATCGAGTGCCGGCTCAGCGTGTGAATGTGACGGAAGACCTTTCCGAGGGTTCGCCGCCAAGAAGCCGTTCGGTATTCGACCCCGTGCGCGGCGCACGCGGCGCGGACCGCGGGCGCGATTTCGCGGAGTCGGTTCGGCGGCAGACGCGGAAAGAGATGGTGCTCGATCTGCCGGTCGAGAGCGCCGCAGAGAATCGACACAGGGAGCGGCACTTCGAAATTGTTCGTCGCCTCGACCTGCATCTTATAGAACTCCCCGCGGCTGTGAGCGCGCGTTCCTTCGGGGAACGTTTTCACGTCGTCGCCGACGTGGCCGCACAAGATGGTGAGGGCGGAGTACACGTCGGTCACCGACCGGGCCAACCAGTTGCCGAGGGCCACCTTCCAGAACAGCGGCCCGGCGAGGAGTGGAAACAGCAAATACTCCTTCGCGTAGTACGGCACGTACTTTCGAAGCAGGACCCGGTGCGCCGCGAGCACCGAGCGCGGCGACCGGTCGCGGATGAAATCGAACTTCTCCGGTCTGCCGTTACCGAAGTAGACGTCGCTCACTCCAGAAAAGTGCCAGCTCATGAAGAAGGCAAAATTGGGGATGACCACGAGGACGAGATACGCGAGCTGCACGCGGTGCGCGCGGCCGTACGGCGTGCGGTCGGTCAGGCGCGTCGGCCCGAAGTGGATGTCGGGATCGCGCCCGGCGATGTTCGTATACTGATGGTGGCGAACGTTGTGTCCGAACCGCCACGATTCTTCGTCAATCGGGGTGTCCCAGCGGAACGTGCGCGACCGAAACGCTTCGGCGCCGGATAGGCGGTCGTAGCTGCCGTGGAGGACCGCGTGGCCGATTTCGGTCGCCTCGAGCTGCTGGTGCAGCCACAGCGCGGCGACGCCCGCTCCGAACGTGAGGGGGTCGAAACTGAAATGGATGAGCGCACGTCCCAGGATCTCCGCGACGACCGAGGCGCGGCGCACCCGGCGGATGTGACGGAGGTCGGATGGGCCCACCTTCGACTCCACTTCGCGGCGGATGCTGTCGATGGCGGCGGCAAACGCGTCGAGACCAGGTCTGCGCCCGGGCTCGTGCGTCTCTCTCTCCTCGCCGAGCGCGGGGTCGTCGAGACTCCAAGCGATGCTCATGAAGGAGCTCGGCTTTTGCACTGCACGTGCCGTGGCCGGAGCTGGGGGGTTTGCCGTCGTCCAGGCGCTCGTCTCGGTTTCGACTGACGAGGCGCACGCGCAACCCGTGCATGCGGCGACGCAGCTCGAACCGCCGCTCGACATTTCCGGCGCTTGTGCAAAAGGGAAAGGCGATGCGTTCGCAGCGTCGTTTCGCCGTTCTCGTGGCCGGGGAGCCAATCGAGCGCGTTCGAAAGAAGCACGGCGGTTACGCGGACATCATCCGCCGCGCGGCGGGCGAGGCTCCCGCCGACTGGATCGACATCGACCTCCGCGACGGCGCGCCTTTGCCAGAACCTTCGGCGCTCGCGGGAGTCGTCGTGACCGGTTCTTCCGCGAGCGTGACCGAGCGGGCCCCATGGATGGTGCGCGTCGAGGAATACCTGCGGCTTCTGGTTCGCGAGCGCGTGCCAACGTTCGGCATTTGCTTCGGCCACCAGTTGCTCGGACAAGCCCTCGGCGGCGAGGTGGTGCGAAACCCGCGGGGTCGCGAGATCGGTACGGTGAACTTCGAGATCGTCGTCGGCGATTCATTGCTCTCGCGGGCAACCGCGCCGCTTCACGCGAACGCGACGCACGTCGACACCATCGGGCGTTTGCCCGAGGGGGCCCGCGTCCTCGCGCGCACCGCGCTCGAGCCTCACGCCGCGGTTCGATTCTCGGACGCAGCCTGGGGGGTGCAGTTTCATCCGGAGATGACCCGGAGCATCGTCCTCGACTACGTGGAGGTTCGCGCGGAGCTTCTCGTGCGAGAAGGACTCGACCCGAGCGCCCTCGCCGAAGCGGCGACCGAAGGCGCAGCGGGCGCGTCGACGCTCGTGCGCTTCATGGAGATCGCGCGAGAGAACCCCGTCGGGGATTGAGCCTCAGTCTCGAGGAAGTGAGCTTCACCTTCGAGGGCGTGGGGTTCGCTCCAGAGGGAGTGAGGTTCCCTTTCAAGGGAGTGAACTTCGTTTTCAAAGGAGTGAGCTTCGGTTTCAAGGGAGTGAACTTCGTTTTCAAAGGAGTGAGCTTCCCTTTCAAGGGAGTGAGCCTCGCTTTCAAGGGAGTCCGCTTCACTCTTGAGGGAACTAGCTTCGCACTCGAAGGAATGAGCGCCAATCTCGAGGGAGTGCGCGTCATTGTCGAGGGCGAGCGTTTCACTCTCGGGGCAGTGGGCTTCACTCTCGCCGGGGTGAGCTTCGACCTCGAAGAAGCGAGTTTCACTCTCGAGCAATCGCGCTTTGCTCGCGCGGGAGTCACTCTCACTCTCGAGGAAGTGAACTTCCTTGTCCCGCGAAGGAAGACCAATGCACTGCGAGCGAGCTACTCTCTTTCAGGACCAGGCTTTCTTCGCCGGGGAAAGAACGTCAATCGTGGCGCGATGAGCGAAGGAAGCCAACCGCCGTGGGCATCTTCCGGGCACACGAGCTTCACTCGGCAATCGCGGAGCTCGAATACCACGGAATCGAGGGCCACTCGCTCGAGACGACGCGCCGCCTCCGAGCGAGTGAACGCCAGTCACGAGCGCCCCAGCAAAGCTCAGCCGAGAGCGAGCGTCCCCCTTCCGTGCCAGAGCCCCGCTCGCGCGCATCGTGGAGATCGTGCGAGAGAACCGAGCCCCGCTCGCGGCGGGGCTCGTCACGGTAGGCAACCCACGCGCTTCGTGTCGAGGACGATGTCGTCGTAGTAAATGTCAATCGGGCTGGCCGCGGGGTGCCACGCGTAATACCCGAATCCGAAATCGGCAAAACCGCCCACGAGGCCCGAGTTGACGCCGTTCAACGTGATGCTCGGAAACGAGACGTCCTCCGTGCCGTCGACATACACGGTCTCTTGGTCGGGGACATCTTGGACCTCCCACTCCAAGCACGTCCACTTCTGCACCGGTACGGTTCCGCCGCCCGAGTACTTCTCC
>JBAULD010000074.1:0-3279 GCA_049578005.1 Polyangiaceae bacterium | reverse complement strand
TCATGCCCGGAGACAACACCAAGATGATCATCGAGATGATCACACCGGTCGCCCTCGAGGAGCAGCAGCGCTTCGCCATTCGCGAGGGCGGTCGCACCGTCGGCGCCGGCATCGTCACCAAGATTCTGGCATAGCGAGATGCCCGAGGGGCGGGTGGCTGTGTCGCTCGCCTGCACCGAGTGTGACTCGCGCAACTATCGAACGACGCGCAGGGCTAGTCACAAGGGGCAGATCGAGCTGAAGAAGTTCTGCCCCATCTGCAAGCGGCACACGGTTCACAAGGAGACGAAGTAGAAACAGGCTCCGGGCGGCAATGCGGAAGGGTAGTCCCGTTGCCTTCGCCCGCTCCGACCCGAAGCCCGGCACCCGATAGTTTAGGGGTTTAGCTCAGTTGGTAGAGCAGCGGATTCCAAATCCGCAGGTCGTGGGTTCGAGCCCCTCAGCCCCTGCCCATCCCATTCCCCACGCAACCAGAGAAGGCCATGGCCACCCCCGAAGACATCAAAGGAGAACGCGCCGAAAAGGACGCCGCGGAGCAATCCGTGGATGAGCCCCGCGCGCGCGACTCAGCCGAGGGGAAGGCGGAGCCGGAAGGGCTCGCAGGGGACGAGGCCGCAACTGCCGACGGAGAGACGCACGACGTTGCCGAGGTCGGGGCAGCCTCGCCGACGCAGCTCGGCACTCGGCGATTCGTTTACGCCGCGTATTTCGCTGGAGCGATCGGGATCGCATTTCTCGTTTCAAAGCTGCTGAGCGTCGGCTGGTACAAGCTCCAATCGTGGAAGCCGGCGGTCGGTGAACCTCGGGACGAGGTCTTGATGCCGCTGGCGGGGCTCGTCGGTGCCGGCGCCGCCCTCTACTACTGGAGACGGACGCGCGCCCGGCAGCTTGCCGAAGAAGTCGCCACCGAGATGTCGAAAGTGACTTGGCCTACCCGCACCGAAGTGACGAACGGCACGTTCGTGGTAATCGTGACCACCGTCGTTTCCACCGTATTCTTCGCGCTCATGGATAAGTTCTGGGGGTTTGTCACCAATCTCGTGTACGGGGGTAGCTGAGACGTCATGGCCAAGAAGTGGTACGTCATCCAGACCTACTCCGGTTACGAAGCGAAGGTCAAAGAAGCGCTCCTCCAACGCATCAAGGAGCACCACGTCGAAGATCGCTTTGGTGAGGTGCTCATCCCCACGGAAACGGTGACCGAGCAGCGGGCGGGCGGTAAGGCTCGTATCCGGCAGAAGACGAGCTTCCCGGGGTACATCTTCGTCGAGATGGAGATGACCGAGGAAATCTGGCACTTGGTCAAGGACACTCCGAAGGTCACGGGCTTCATCGGCAACCAGCGGCCGCAAGAAGTGACTCCGCCGCAGATAGACGATCTGCGCAAGAGCATCGTCGAGGGTGCCGTGAAGCCGAAGCCCCGCGTGAGCTTCGAGGCGGGCGACGAGATCCGTGTGATCGACGGCGCGTTTGCGAACTTCTCGGGCACCGTCGAGGAGGTCAAGCCGGACAAGCAGAAGCTCAAAGTGAAAGTTTCTATTTTCGGACGCGCGACGCCGGTCGAGCTCGACTTCAGTCAGGTGGAGAAACGGGTCTGATGGGGCTGACGGTTTGGCGGTTGGGGTTCACGGTAGACCTCCGCGCCGGTACTCCGTAACCCGGGAAGAGAAGAGTCATGGCGAAAAAAGTTTCAGGCATGGTCAAGCTCCAGCTCCCGGCCGGCAAGGCCAGTCCGGCGCCTCCCGTAGGCCCCGCGCTTGGTCCGCACGGCATCAACATCATGGCGTTCTGTAAGGAGTTCAACGCCAAGACGCAGGGGAGCGACATGATCATTCCTGTCGTCCTCACCGTCTACTCCGACCGATCCTTCAGCATGCTGCTGAAGACGCCGCCGACCAGCGTTCTGCTCAAAAAGGCGGCCGGCCTTGCGACGGGCAAGAAGCCCGGCTCCGGCTCGAAGGAGCCGAACAAGATAAAAGTCGGAAAAGTGACTATGAAGCAAGTGCGTGAGCTTGCAAACCAGAAGATGGGTGACATGAACTGCACCGCCGTTGAGGCAGCGATGCGCACCGTCATGGGCACCGCACGCTCGATGGGTATCGACATCGAGGAGTAAGCACCACCGCTCCGCGCAGCATCCGGAGAGAGGTGGGAGGCGAACAGCCGAAGGAAAGAAAATGCCGAAAGTTCCGAAAAAGCGAGCCGGGGTCACCGCAGGGGTCGACTTCGCGCGCAAGTACAGCGTCGAAGAGGCGTGTGCCCTGGTCATCAAATCCAAGACGGCGAAGTTCGACGAGACCGTCGATCTCGCGGTTCGCCTCGGGGTCAACCCCAAGCATGCCGATCAAATGGTTCGCGGAGCCCTCGTTCTCCCGCACGGGACAGGCAAGACAGTGAGGGTGCTCGTGTTCGCGAAGGGCGAGAAGGAACGCGAGGCGCGCGAGGCCGGCGCCGACTTCGCCGGAAGCGACGATCTCGTTGCGAAGGTCTCCGAAGGCTTTCTCGACTTCGACCGGGTCATCGCGACGCCCGACATGATGGGCGCCGTCGGCAAGCTCGGTCGCGTTCTCGGTCCGCGCGGCCTGATGCCCAACCCGAAGGTCGGAACCGTGACTTTCGACGTGGGGGCGGCGGTCCGGGATGCCAAAGGCGGGAAAATCGAGTATCGCGTGGAGAAGGCCGGGATCGTGCACGCCCGCATCGGCAAAGCCTCGTTCAATGATCAGGCTCTTTCGGACAACGCGAAGGCGCTCATCGGTGCGCTCGTTCGGCAGAAGCCCTCGACCGCGAAGGGCGCGTACCTCCGCAGCATCACCGTCAGCTCGACCATGGGTCCAGGTTTCAAGATCGACCCGGCTTACTTCGTGAGCCAGGCCGAAGAGGGATGAGCCCTCGGCCGGCAACGCGTCGGGTGAAAGGACTCAGGAGGAATACCCCATGGATCGCGCAACGAAAGACGTTCGGCTCGGTGAGATCAAGGCCCGCTTCGACAAGATGACGGCCGCGGTCTTTCTCGATTTCAAAGGAATGACGGTCGAACATGTCACGAAACTCCGCGCCGAGTTCCGCAAGGTCGGCGTCGAGTACAAGGTCGTCAAGAACACGCTGGTCAAGCATGCCCTGAAGGACGTTCCCTACAAAAAGAAGTTGGACGATGTTTTGGCGGGTATGACCGGAATCGCGTGGAGCTACGAGGACCCGAGCGCGGCGGCCAAAGTCGTCAAAGCGTTCCGCAAAGACCCGGCGGGCGAAAAACTCCAGATCAAGGCAGGGCTCATC
>JBAULD010000073.1:0-1502 GCA_049578005.1 Polyangiaceae bacterium | reverse complement strand
GCTTGCGTCTTCCGGTCTCGCGGTCAAGACCATCGGTTTTCTGTCGCTCGTCGCATTGCCTTATAACTTCAAGTTCTTATGGGCCCCGTTCCTCGACCGCTACGTACCACCGTTCCTGGATCGGCGGCGCGGCTGGATCGTGGTTTTCCAGGCATGCCTTGCGATCTGCATCGGCGCCATGGGGTTCTGTTCTCCAACGACCGGCCTGTACGTGCTGGCCGCGGTCGCGTTCGGCGTGGCGTTCTTATCCGCCTCGCAGGACATCGTCATCAATGCCTATCAAGTGGACACGATTCCCGCGAGCGAGCGCGCCCTTGCCGCCGCCGCGACCACATTCGGCTATCGCACGGCGGCGATGCTGGCCGGCACCGTGCTCGTGGTCATCGCCGGCCATCTGGGGTGGCGGGTCGCTTTCCTCCTGGTGGCCGCGCTCATGGCCGCCACCCTGTTCATGACCTTCTGGGCACCGGCGCCGCGCGTGCCGAGCCATCCGCCGCGTACCCTGATCGATGCCATCTGGCATCCGCTGCGCGAGCTGTTCGGCGCCAAGATCATGTGGGGATTCCTGGCGCTGGTGCTGCTCTACAAGGTGGGCGACGCGCTTGCTCTCAGCCTCTACAGCACGTTCATGCTGCGCGGCATGGGCTTCTCGCTGGACGAGCTCGGCATCGCCGGCAAGCTGAACATGACCGTGTCCACCATCATAGGCACGACGTTCGGCGGCCTCATGTACATACGATGGGGGACGTTTCGCTCGCTGCTGATATTCGGCATCGCCCAGGCGCTCACCAATCTGCTCTATATGTGGCTCGCGCTGGCGGGCCGCAAGGTGTGGCTGCTGGTGCTCGCCACGTCGGTCGACACCATGGTCGGCGGCATGGGTCAGGCCGCCTTCGTGGCGTTCTTGATGTCGCTCTGTTCGACCAATTACAGCGCCATGCAGTATGCGTTGCTCTCGGCGATCGGCACCCTGCCGCGGAATCTCTCGGGCGCGGCGGCGGGCGTTCTCGTTCCCGTCGTCGGATGGGCGCGCTTCTTCATCATCACCTGCCTCGCGGCGACGCCCGGACTCATTTTGCTGATCTTCATGCGGCGGCCCTTGAACGAGCTCGCCGCGCGCGACACGGCACGGAGCGGCGCCTAGAGCGCGACGACAGGGCCCGGTGCGCCGGCAAGCCGGACTTCAGCGGCGCAGCGACCGATCCTGAGGGACCGACCAGGCGGTACGCCCGGTGTCCTCGAATTCCCGGTCCAGATCCTCGGTCTCCACATCGATGGCGCCCGACCAATCTTCAGGAGCGTTCGCCATGTCGATGAGTTCGTCGAGCAGCTGTTCATTCCAGGAATCGATTTCCACTTCGGTGACGCTGCCGTCGAAAAATTGGATTTCGATGGTCTCATCCTCTTCGTCGATGGCGACCACTTCGAACAGCTCGTTGGTATTGCCGCGATACCACTGACCAACGATCGGCTTCACAACGTTCATGGGCCGTCTCCGTCTG
>JBAULD010000072.1:0-11206 GCA_049578005.1 Polyangiaceae bacterium | reverse complement strand
ACTTCGGTGGACTCCACGGCCACCACGACCTTGGTCACCGCGTAGAGGTGATCGTCGTGCCACGCGGCGAGCAATCGGCGACAGACGAGGTCGTAAATACGCCGCTCGTCCTCTCGGAGGTCGTCCGGGGCACGGGTGGTGGTCGGAATGATGGCGTGATGGTCGGTCACCCTGGCGTCGTCGACGAAGCGCGGGCCGAGCGGGCGTTCGCCTGTTCCGGCCGCGAGGTGCGCGCGATACGGTCCGGCGATGGCCCGCACGATCTCGGGCAGCGTCTCGGCGACGGCATGCGTGAGCCGGCGGCTATCGGTCCGCGGGTAGCTGAGAATCTTCCTCTGCTCGTAGAGCGTCTGAGCGACGTCGAGCGTGCGCTGCGCGCTCATCCCGAAAAGGCGGTTCGCGTGTCGCTGCAGCTCCGTGAGGTCGTAGAGAAGGGGAGGCGCAAGCGTGCGCACCTCCCGCTCGACCGACTCGATCCGCGCGTTCCCGCTCCGTGCTCGTTCGGCGATCCGGCCGGCTTCGTCGCCGTCGCGGAGTCGACGCGTATCGCCGCGAAACCACACGCCCGAGAACGTTTCTCGGGAAGCTTGCGGCCGGAACGTCGCGACGACCTCGAAGTAGTCCTCCGGGACGAACGCGCGAATCTCGAGCTCTCGCCCGACGATCATCGCGAGCGTCGGGGTCTGCACGCGTCCGACGGAGAACACTTGATCGTGGACGATGCTGTAGGCGCGCGAAAGGTTCATTCCGACGAGCCAGTCGGCGCGGCTGCGCGCCCGGGCGGCACGCGCGAGGGCGTCGTATTCGCGCGCGTCTTTGAGCTCTCGGAAGCCCCTGGCGATCGCTTCCGGCGTCAGCGAAGAAATCCACAGCCGCCGAACGGGCTTTCGACAGCCCGCGGCTTCGTAGATGTATCGGAAGATGAGCTCCCCTTCCCGGCCGGCGTCGGTCGCGCAGACGACTTCGGTCACGTCGGGCGCGTGGAGGACACGGTGGACGCTGTTGAACTGATCGCGTGTCGCTTCTGCGACCGTCAGACGCCAGTCTTCGGGAAGGATCGGGAGGTCGGCGAGCCGCCACTCTTTCCACCGCGGGCTGAGCTCGTGGGGCTCCGCCAGCACCACCAGGTGGCCGATGGCCCAGGTCACGACGTAGCCGCCTCCGCGCAAGCACCCCTCGCCACGCTCGCGTGCGCCGAGCACCTGGGCGATGTCGCGTGCGACGGACGGTTTCTCGGCGACGACGGCGACGGTCATAGGTACGGCGCCACTCCCTTATGCCATGTCGGCAGGCGGACGCGGGTGGTTGTCCCAAAATCCCGCGGCCGCGTGCTACCGATCCGGTCGTGGTCTCCGTTTCGTTCGTGTCCGGCACCCTCGAACTCCGGGCTTGGCCCGAGGGAGTCGCGCTGCCGCCGAACTGCGCGTGGGACGATCGCACGGGATGCCATCGAGCCCCCGGCTTGGCCTACGCCGACGTGGTTCGCACGCTGGTCGTCACGAAAACCCCGTACGAAGACGGCGCCCGCCGGTACACGGAGCTCACCGGCGGCGCGCGCGTTCACCGCGACCCACGCCCTTACCAGAGCGAAGCTCTGTCTGCCTGGATCGCCCACCGCGGGCGCGGCGTCGTCGTTCTACCCACCGGCGCAGGCAAGAGCCACGTCGCGCTGCTCGCCATCGAGGCCAAGAAGCGTAGCACGCTGGTCGTTGCGCCGACGCTCGACCTCGTGCGCCAGTGGTTCGACCTTCTCGCTGCGACGTTCGGAACGCACGTCGGCCTGGTCGGCGGCGGCGAGCACGACGTGCAGCCGCTCACGGTGACCACCTACGACTCGGCGTTCATTCACATGGAGCACCTCGGTGCGCGGTTCGGACTCATCGTCTTCGACGAGTGCCATCATCTTCCGAGCTCGGCCTACGCGCTCGCGGCCCGCGCGAGCCTGGCGCCGTTCCGCCTCGGGCTGACGGCGACTCCCGAGCGCTCCGACGGTCGCGACGCCGAGCTCGACCACCTCCTCGGGCCCATCGTCTACCGCAAAGACATCGTGGAGCTGTCGGGCGACTACCTCGCCGAATACGACGTCGAACACGTATCGATCGAGCTCTCGCCCGAGGAGCGCGCGGAGCACGATGCGGAACGCGGCATCTATCGCGATTTTCTCCGAAGGCGGGGGATCCGGATGAGCGATCCCTCGGGCTGGGGGCAGTTCATCATCCAAGCGTCGCAGAGCGCAGACGGGCGACGGGCGATGAGCGCCTACCGGCGCCAGCGCGAGCTCGCCTTCGCGCCGGCGGCGAAGCTCGTGTACCTCGAGCACTTGCTCCACGAGCATCGCCGAGACCGAGCGATCCTCTTCACGCAGGACAACGCGACCGCGTACGCCATCGCCCGTCGCTTCTTGGTTCCCGTCATTACCCATCAGACCAAAGTGCGCGAGCGGAGCGCGATCCTCGCCGGCTTGGCCGAAGGCTCGTACCGCGCGGTCGCGACCTCGAAAGTCCTGAACGAGGGAGTCGACGTCCCCGACGCGAACGTCGCCGTGATCCTCTCGGGGAGCAGCTCCGTGCGCGAGCACGTGCAGCGATTGGGACGGATTCTGCGCAAGAAGGCGGACAAGCGCGCCGTGCTCTACGAGCTCGTCACGGAGGCGACGACGGAAACGTACACGAGCGACCGGCGGCGAGAGCACAGTGCTTACCGCTGATCTCGTGAACGCCCGCCGCCGCGCGGGCGAGCTCCACCTCGTAGCGCTGGATGCCTCGACGCGCGGGCGGGCGATCGAGCTCGCCCGGGCGCTCATCGCGACGGCAGCGGAGAAAGTCGGGCGTACGCGCGAAGAGCTGGAGGTCGCTCTCGCGGCCGTCGACGTGGGTCCTCGGGAGCATCGCATCCGGGACGGCTTGGTGAAGCTCATCGAAGATCGGTGCGAGTTCGACGCCGCCGACGACGTCGACCCGGAGGCCGTTCGCCGTGCGGTCTTCCAGCGCGCGAGCGAGGCGAGGGCCGCCCTCGAAGCGGTCGATCGCTTCGACCGGAGCACGATCATCGCGGAGGTCGCGCGCGAGCGCGGTACTTCGAGTGACGCAATCGAGCGGTCTCTCTTCGCCGATCTGCGCGGCGCGCACCTCGTCATCGCGTTCGAGCGGCCCTCGGCGGAGTCGCTCGTCGCATCGTACGAACGCGGCCAGGCTCAGGCGGTTCTTCTCCGGGCCGTACGGGTCACGGTCGACGTGCGCTGCGCGTCGGTACGGGCTTTCCGCACGCTCTTTCGAAGGCTGAAGTTCTTGCGGCTCCTGCACACCATCGTGAAAAGGGAGGACGGCTACCGCATCGTCATCGACGGCCCGTTCAGCCTCTTCGAATCGGTCACCAAGTACGGCCTGCAGCTCGCGCTGGTGCTCCCCGCCCTCGAAGAATGTGATGCGTGGCGGCTCGTGGCGGACGTGCACTGGGGCAAAGAGCGCGAGCCCTTGATATTTCGCCTGAGCGGAACTGGGTCTCGAGAAAACGTGGAGGGCCCGCCCTTGCCCGACGAGGTGCGAGCGCTGGTCCGGAGCTTCGATGCCCTGGAAACCGCGTGGCGCGTTTCGGTGAACACGGCGATCCTCGAGCTTCCCGGGATCGGCCTCTCGGTGCCCGATCTCCTATTCGAGCGGCGCGAAGGCGGGACGCGTGAGCGAATCTACCTGGAAGTGATGGGATACTGGAGCCGGGCAGCCGTCTGGAAGCGGGTCGAGCTCGTGCAGGCAGGACTCGCCGAACGAGTTCTCTTCGCGGTGAGCTCTCGCCTGCGGGTGAGCGAGGACGTCCTCGACGGCGATCTTCCCGGCGCGCTCTACGTTTACAAACACACGATGAGCGCCCGGACCATCTCCGAACGACTGGATCTCCTCGCTACGCGCGGACCCGCACGAAGGGAATGAGTCATGAGACAAATCTGGATAACTCGAGCTGGACCGCCCGAAGTGCTTCAAGTCCGTGAGGCGCCCGATCCACACGCAGGGAACGGGCAAGTCCGAATTCGCGTGCGCGCCGCAGGGATAAACTTCGCGGACTTGATGGCTCGCGTCGGACTCTACCCCGACGCCCCGAAGATACCGTGCGTCGTCGGCTACGAAGTCGCCGGAACGATCGACGAGCTGGGGGAAGGCGTCACCGAGTACAAGCCCGGCGACCGAGTCTTCGCCATGCCCAGGTTCGGCGGGTACACCGACACGCTCGTCGTGCCGACCGAGCAAGTGTTCCCGATGCCGGAGAAAATGACGTTCGAAGAAGGGGCCGCGCTCCCGGTCGTGTACATCACGGCCCACCACATGATGTTCTTCACGGGCGCGCTACACCCGGGGTCGAGCGTGCTCGTTCACTCCGCAGCGGGGGGCGTGGGTCTCGCCGCCATCGAGCTCGCGAAGACGCGCGGCTGCACGATATTCGGAACGGCTTCTCCCAAGAAACACGATTTCCTCCGTCAGCGCGGCGTAACGTACCCGATAGACTCGAAGGCCGATTACGCGGTGGCCGTGCGGGCGATCGTCGGCAATCGCGGAATCGACTTGATCCTCGATCCGGTCGGCGGCAAATCGTGGACCGACGGGTACGACCTCTTGGGCTCGTGCGGGCGGCTCGTGGCGTTCGGGTTCTCTGCGGCTGCGGCGGGCCAGAGACGCAATCTCCTTCACGCGGGCCTCCAGCTCTTGAAGGTGAAGAAGTTCGACCCGATGAAGCTCATGGGCGACAACAAGACCGTATCCGGCACGAACATGGGTCACCTATTCGGACGTCCGGACCTCCTGCGACCGCAATTCACGGCGCTCCTCGCGATGTACGTCGCCGGCGAGATCAAGCCCCACGTGGACCGCTCCTTTCGCTTCGATCGAGCGGCAGAAGCCCATCGATACATCCACGACCGCAAGGCCACGGGCAAGGTACTGCTCGTGCCGAACTGAGCGCCCGCGCCGCGGCCGAGCGCCTAGCTGCGGTACTCCGCGAAGGCTTCAAAGTGGAGCACTCGGCCGCACGGGCTCGAACCCACTGAACCCATACACTCATCCGTGCCTTGAAAACGGGCCTCGTGCGCGCGAAGCGAACGCATCACGAGCGCAGTGAGATCGTGTTCTCCGTCGACGCACCGCGCATCGCCGCACGGCACGAGGAAAAGGGCCGGCGCGCGATCGACGACGAAGCGCCGAATGTGCTTCGGCTGCGTCCCTGCGATACCCGATCGCTCCTCGATTTCGAGCCGAAGACTCCGGAGGTCGGGCACCTCGTCACTCAGTCTGGGAGCAACGTCTTCGCGCCGTCGTCGCTCCGCAAAGCGGGCTGCCGCGGCGCCGTGCTTGCGATAGTTCATCACTTTCGTCACAAACAGCGTAGCACGCGCGGTGCCTCATGCCCGCGCGCGGAGGGGGCGGGAGCGGCTCGCCCCGAGGCGCCCTCGAGCGGTGCGTGTGTGCTTGCGCTCCCGCCGCTTTCATCGCAGTTTCGAGAAGACCGCCTGCATCCATTCCAGGCGCGCCAGGCGCGCGCATCTTTCTTCGCGGACGGCAATGTGCTGTCCTAGTGGGAGCATCGATGGGGAAGAGATCGTTCGGCACGCGCGAGGCTGCGCGGTGGAATGGCGATGACGCCTGAGCAAAAGCGCGCAGCCTTGGGCGATGCGGCCTCAAAGCTGATTAGCGCCGCATGGGCCCAAGTGCGAAGGCGAGGCAAAACACCTCGCGAGGCAGTCGTGCTCGTTTTGGATATGGCGGACGCCGGGGCCCGCGAAATCGTAGCGGAGCGACCGGACGATTCACTTGAAGTCCTCCACGTCGAAAGCGATTTGGGAGTCTGGGACATCGCGCTCGCCGTCGCCCCGCGAGAGCGTGCTGTAAAAAACCTTCCCGAGCTCGCGAACCGACCCGAGGTGTCCGTCGTAATCATGAGCGGCGGAGGTTGGCTGGGAAGCGCGCATAAGAGCGACGCAAACTGAAGCGCTTGGCCCGATCCTGCGCCCGGGCTAAAGCTGCTAGGGCTCACGGTTCGCGGAAAGAAAGACGGCAAGAACCGAGCAAGAACGGGAAAGAGGCCGTCCTCTGCCGCGAATGTACGAGACAAGGTGCCGATCTTCAGATACCACTATGGGGTTCACGTCGACGGCGCAGGAAAGAAGAGTAGAGAAAATGGCAACTGGCACCGTGAAATGGTTCAACGAGTCTAAGGGTTTCGGGTTTATCGCGCCGGACGGCGGGGGCAAGGATGTCTTTTGCCACCAGTCGGCGATCCAGGCGACGGGCTTTCGCTCGCTCGCAGAGGGGCAGAAGGTCGAGTTCGACGTGAAGCAGGGGCCGAAGGGCCCGCAGGCAGAGAACGTTCGGGTCATCGCCTGAGCCGCAGCCCCGGAGTCGGCGGCCCAAGTCGCGCGCCCCCGGGGCCAAATCATCAGTCCGGACGACCGTACGCGAGACGCGCGCGACCCTGGGATCCTGCCTAGAAGCTCGGCGATTTTCGTCGAGATCGGGCGAGGCCGGCGAGCGCGCGGAGCGTACTTTTGTACGCGAGCACGCGAACGACGCCGCGCTTTTAGGCTAGAAGCCTGGCGATTTTTCTCGAGAGCGAGCGAGGCCGGCGGCGAGCGCGCGGAGCGTACGAGGGTAACGACGGTACGCGAGCACCCTTCGACGCCGGGATCGAGAAGCTATGGGCGAAAAGCGCCAGGCTTCTAGTAGAGTGGGGCTATGGCGATACATCGGACCCCATGCTGCGTCTCTTTGTGGGTTGCGCTGGCTGCCGGCTGCGCATCGAACGCCCCGGCACCGGTCGCGCCAACCACACCCGCCGCGACGGGCGCCGCCGCGTCATCGACCGGGCCGGTCCCGGCGCCGAGCTCCGCGCAAGCGTCTTCACCGTCGAACGTCGATGTGGAGGCTGCGTCGAAGGTTCCGGCGCGGGTCAAAGGGAAGAATCCATTCGCCGGTCTGCGCTTTTACGTCAACGACTACAGCCCGGCGGCGATGGCCGCGCAGAACATCAAGGCCAGCCATCCGGATGACGCGAAGCTGCTCGAGAAGGTAGCTGCTCAGCCGGTCGCTCAGTGGGTCGGCGAGTGGAGCGGCGACGTCGAAACGACGGTGCACAACCTCGGAAAGGCCACGAACGCCAACGGAACGGTTCCCGTGGTCGTCGCGTACAACCTGCCCAACCGCGATTGCGGGCAGTATTCGGCGGGCGGCGTGACTTCGCCGGAGGCCTACCGCAAGTGGATCCACGAATTCGCCAAGGCGGCGGGGCCCTTCCGCATGATCGTGGTCCTCGAGCCGGATGCGCTCGGGCAGCTCACCACGTGTCTGTCGCCGGCGGATCAGAAGGTCCGTCTCGGCTTGCTCAAGGAGGCTGTCGACACGCTCTCCCAAACCGCCGGGATCTCGGTTTACTTGGATGCGGGGCACGCCAAGTGGATCGCAGCGCCGGAGATGGCCAAGCGGCTGCTCGAGGCGGGAATCGCGAACGCCGACGGCTTCTCGCTCAACGTTTCGAACTACGTCAGCACCGAAGACAACATCGCCTACGGCCACAAGCTCTCCGCGGCGACCGGCGGAAAGCACTTCATCATCGACACGGGCCGCAACGGCAGCGGGCCAACGGCCGACGCCCAGTGGTGCAACCCGGACGGCCGGGCGATCGGCGCCGTCCCTACGACCACGACCGGCGATCCGCTCGTCGACGCCTTCTTTTGGATCAAGCCGCCAGGGGAGTCCGACGGGACTTGCAATGGCGGTCCCAAGGCGGGCGAGTTCTGGACGGAGACGGCGCTCGGGATGGCGAAACGGGCGAAGTGGTAGAGAGCCCCGCGGTGGACGGCGGTAATTACGCCAAAATGTCGGTGATCGGACCGCTGACGAAGTCGTTGAACGCGGTCCAGTTGTTCGCGCCGTAGGCCGTCTGAAGCTGCGACGTACTCACTCCCATGATCTGCGCAAGCGTGATGAGCAGGTCGTTGTGAAAGCGGACCCCGCACTGATTGTCGGTCCCGCCGTACATCGGCAGGTTCAGCGGAAAACGCACGAGTTGTCCGCTGTTTTGCACGCACTTCAGCTTGCCGGCCCCGCCTCCGATGAGGACGAAGGGAGTGTCATCGTGATTGTGCGCAAGGCCCATGTCGATTTCGCTGCCCCAACAGATCACCGACTGATCGAGGAGCGTGCCCGATCCACTCTGGATCGTGCTGAACGTGTACGCGAGATTGGCGACTTGCTGCGCGTACCAAGTCTCGATGTCGATTAGCTGCTGCGGGTACTGGGACGTGACGTACGAAGGCTCGTTATACAAATCGGTGCCCAGCGCGCCAATATACGATGGACCCTGGTGCGAATAATTGTGGTGTGTGTCGGTCTGAGTCGCTCCCAGCCAGCAGTGGGTCACGGGGCTCAACGCGTGCGAGTACTGGATGCTCGCCACCTGCGTCAGATTGCAGGCCAGCGCCATCGCCAAGACGTTGGGCATGATCTGCGCGTTGGTCGGAAACGGGTCGGTGCCGCAAGAACCCGAAGCCGACGGCGCGCCGGCATCGGCCGACGGCGTCGTGCACGAAGCCGCCTGCGCCGCCGCCGCCTGAAGCTGCGTCAAGACTTGATTCCACATCCCCTGAAGGTTCTGGAGCTGAATCTTGTCTTCGTTGCACAGCCGCTTCTGCAGGCTCGTAAGGTCGGCGTTGATATGGTTCCACGCCTGCTGGCGGATGAACGTCTTCTTGTCGGGCCCGGCCGACGCCATCTGCATCGGAAACAGGGTCGCGATCGCTTGTGCGGGCGAAGCGATGGGGTCTACCCAGCTGCCGGACAAGTCGTAGAGCATCCTCTCGTCGACCCCGCGCTGCGGGTAGTCGGCCTTGCTTTGAACCATCAACGCGATGTTCTGGTAGGGCGCTCCCGAATTGAGCTGACTCGAAATCGCTTGGTCGATGCTCGGCCCCTTCGCCGCGTCGCCGTTGTTCGCGATTGGCAGGCCGGTCCACAGGGAGGCCATCCCGCTCTCGTGCGTCCCCGTCCCCGCCGCTTTGTTCTGCAGCCCGTCGAGAACGGTGACGTACTTCGTCAAGTCCGCCTGTTGGCTCGGCCCCGCCTTCGTGAAGGCGGAAAGCGTCTGCCGAAACGTCAAGGGACCGTTGGTCACAGCGGTCGCCGTCGGACTGAGACTCGCCGGCGCCGCGCCCTGCGCCCCCCACCGATACCGAACGCACCCGTTCGCGGTGAAGAGGAGAACGAGCTTGGGCGACGACGAACCCGCGGCGTAACCGGGAACGCCGCGGAGAAACGGATAGGTGAAGGCCGTGGCGCCCACGAGCTTCAAGAAGCGACGGCGATTCAACTCGGCGCGGTTCATTGGCAAGCGCTCCCTGCACTCTCGACCGATCGATACCTGAACGCGTCGCTCTGCGTGACCGCGAGGAGGAGCTGCTGGATGTTGAAGCTGCTCGACGAGAACGCGGAATAGATCTGCTGCGCGGAGCACGCATCGCTCGGCTTTTCGATGCGTCCGAGGGCGTAGCGAAGCTCGTTCAGCGCGAAACACTCGCGAACCTGCGAAGCTTGCGAGAGCTGCGTCGTGAGGTCCGTGACGTTCGTGAACGTCGCCGCCGTGCTGTCGATCGGAGCGCCCATCTCACCTGCGGCTGCCTGGTAGATCGTGCCGCTCGAATCGATGGGCGTCTGCGCTCCAGGCCCGTTCGTGAAGCCGTTGAGATCGTCGGCCTGATATCGGCCGACCGCGTCGAAGTTGCCGAAGCCGACGCCGATGGGATCCATCAGCTTGTGGCAGGTGGGACAGGCGGTGCCTTTTTGCATGTGGCTGAGGAGAAGGTCGCGCGTCGTTCCGCCGTCGGGGGGCGCGGTCGGCGCGCCCGGGACGTTCGGAGGGGGCGCAGGGACCGCATCGCAAAGTACGTTTTCTCGAATGAGCTTTCCACGAAGCACGAGAGACGGGAGCGTGGAGTGGGCTTGCGTCGCGAGCACGCCTCCTGTCGTGAGGATTCCAGGCCGCATCGAGAGCTGGGTCTTGAAGAAGGTGGTGTTGGTCAGCGAGGGATCCGAGACCGTGACGCCCGTGCCGCCGCCGAGTACCGTGCCGTTTCCATAAAACGTCACGAGGTCGGAGTTCAGATACGACGACGGCGCCGTGAGAAGGTCGGTCAGGCTTCCGTTGTCCGCCAAAACGAGCTGCGACAGGTCGAGGCGAGTCTCTTCGTACATCGCCTCGGCAAGAGGGCCGGCGCTGGAATTGAAAGCGGCGTATTGGGCGTCTTTGGCCTGAACGCCGGTGAGCTGCATCCACTGATTCGTGAAATCGACGAGCGCGTCCTCGGCCATGAGCGCGTTGGTCACGGGGCTCTTCACCGTGAGCATGCGCTGGGCCTCCGCGAGGACGCCAGCCGGAGTCCCCAGCTTGCCTTGCGCGGCGTCCGCCATGAGCGTCGCGTCGGGCACCGAGCGCCAGAGAAAGAACGCGAGCCGCGCGGCGATCTCCGTCTGCGAGAGCGCGACGACGCTTCCAGAAGGACTTCCGCCCCCGAACTCCAGAACATAGAGAAAACGTGGAGACTCGAGGACGGTCGTGATGACCGCCTGGATCCCTGTGGTCCAGTCGAACTGGGCCTTGACCGCCGTGTAAATCTGCGTGAGCCCCGTCGTCTCCGTCGCGTCGAGTTGACCGCGATACGCACGATTCACCCACGTGCTGATGAAGTCGCTCGCGCAGGTATCGTCGTGAGCCTGACCGCAGGACGGGATCCCGGCCAAGACGTAGTTATTCACGCGATTGGCGTCGGCGACGACGTTCTCCGCGAGCGTCTCGGCGGCCTGCAAGTAGTCCTGGACGATGGTCGTACTCACCCCGGTGTACGTGTTGACCTGAAAATTGACGGCCCCCTGAACCATCGGGCTCTCGGGAGGAAACCCGTTCGCCGGCTGCGACGTGTCCCCCAAGAGGTCGCGCACCATGTTGTTGTATTCGACGCGCGAAATGCGGCGCAGGGGGGACCAGTCGACCGCCGTCTGGCCCTTGCTGCAGGCCATGCCGAAGAGCTCTGTTCCAAGGGCTTTGAGCGTCGTAGACGAAACCGCCGGCGGCGAGACGGCGGCTCCCGCATCGGCACCACCCGTCGCGCTTCCGCTGGACGTGCCGCCGCCACTTCCCGAGCCCCCGCTGCTCGTGCCGTCGTCGCCCGTGAGGG
>JBAULD010000071.1:0-4742 GCA_049578005.1 Polyangiaceae bacterium | reverse complement strand
GTCGTCCGGAGCGTCGTCTCGACCGCGAAGGACCTCCCACGGTCAATGTGATCAAGCACGAACCGCTCGCACTCCTTCGCGACGGCGCGGCGAACGTCGCGCGGGATGGCGCGGTAGCTGCCGAGGACCATGCGCACACCGGTCGTCGATGTTGAACGCGTCGACGCCGAACGCCGTGACCGGGAAGTACCTCGTCTTGCCACTCCCCGGAGGCCCGGCGACCACGATCATGCGCGGACGCGGCACGTGGGTCAGCCGGTTTCGAGCGTCGTGTCCGACTCGGGGAGCATGTCGGGCGGGAGCTCGCGCGAGACGAGCTCGCCCTTCGCGTCGATGACGCCCAGCCCCTCGAGGCGCGTGCGCTCGGCAGTGATCCTGGCAGCGGCGAGTGCCATCACGCGACGCTCCCACTCCTCTTCGTCCTCGGCGCAGTCGAGGTCGAGATCATCGAACGGAGCGCTCGGGATCGGCGAAGGCTCGCTCACCTGCGGGTGCATGATGGGAAGGATGCCCGATTCGTAGCGAAACGGCCAGTCACGGCGGCAAGCTCAGAAAGCGTCGCCCAAATCGAAGAACTCGAGCACTCTGGTGGGTGACATGTTCCGCATTGCGCCTCGCGGGCTGCACATGCGCGGCGAACGCTACCGATCAGCCCTCACCGGCGCCGCGCGGCAGTCGCGGCCGCACGCGCGTCGAGCGCCTTGCGCTGTTCCGCGGTCGCGATCTTCCTCGCCGCAGCGAAGTAGGTGTCCCGCGAATATTCTTCGAACCCATCGATGGTCGTGACGACCGCGCTGGCAAATTCGCTCGGGCACTAGCGCCGGCGTCCGGACGGAGCGGCTCGATCTAGGTGTCCTCGCCGACGACTTTCGCGAACTTGTCGGGTGGAAGGAGGTCGATCGCCTCGTCGAGTATGTACAAGACGTACTCGTCGCCGATATTTGGAGGGCGTCGCGCAGCGTGTCCCGGTCGATCTCAAACGGCGACGCGACCCCTTCGCCCGAGCGCCGCACGCCCTGCACTTCGACGCGGTCATCGGCCGGCACTCCATCGACGGTAGACCTCGATCCATTCCGCCCCCGCGGGCATCGGCGTAGGAAGGGGGAGATCGGCGAGCCCGATCGTTTGCTCGTGGCGGCCACGCACGCAGATCGCGACAAGGCGATCGTCGTCGCGGTAATCGATCCGCGTGACGCGAACCGAGACACCGAGCACTTCCGTCTCGAACGGTAGCTCGAGGTGCTCCTCAAGCATCGTGAACCAGCCCATCGTCTGTTCGGATTCGTCGTGCGCATCGACAATCGCTTCCTCGATCATCTCGGCGAGGCGCGTCGAGCTGATTGCACTCGGGGCCGTGCGCCCCGCTGTCTTCTTGCCCTTGCGCGGATTCATCACGGAACCCAATCGGCGAAATCGTCGTCGCGATCCGTCGCCGATTCGTGATCGAGCGCACGGAGCACGTCGTCATCGTACTCGACGATCAACTCGTCCTTCGGCTCCGCGAATCCGAGCGGCGCCTCGCCGCGCGCGTAGCCGATCGCTCGATAGCTGCGCAGCCGCTTCTTAAACATGCGAAGCAACATCGGCACCTCGCGATCGACGTAGTCAAAGATGCGGACCTCACGCTTCCCCGGGTGCAGTCGATGGAGCCGTCCCGTGTACTGCACCAGCGTGCCCTTCCACGAGACGGGCAACGCGAGGAAGAGCGTATCGAGCCGCGCGTCGTCGAATCCCTCGCCGATGTATCGTCCGGTCGCGAGAAGGAGCCGCTCCTCGTTCGACGGAATGGCGTTGAGTTGTGCGCGTGCCGCGCGGTCCGCCTTCGCCCCCATGCCTCCCTGGAGCACGACGAGATTCCGCGCGACACGTGCGAGTCGGCTCGCGAAGAACTCGAGGTGATCCTTGCGCTCCGTGAGGAGGATCGGCGACCGCCCCTCCTCGAGAGCGCGTATGACGTCGCTGACGATCATCGCGTTCCGCGCTTCGTCACGAGCGAGAGCGGCGTAAAGATCCTGGATGACGACGTTGCCGTCCTGCGCGGCGGTGCGGAAGGCCGTCTCTCGCACGAGGAGCCGATGTTCGAACGGACGAGCGGCGGCGTGAGACTTGGCGTCCACCTTGAAGCGCACGGGGCCAAGCTGCATCCCAGTGATCGGGTGATGGCCATCGCGGCGCTGCGGCGTCGCCGTCAGCCCGACGACGTACCGGGCCTTGACCTCGCGCAGGACTCGCTCGAACTGCACCGCCGGGAGGTGATGGCACTCATCGACGATCACCTGACCGTAGCCTGCGACGAGATCGGCGACGGAGTCCTTCCGCACAAGGCTCTGGATCATCGCTACGTCGAGGCGCCCCGTCGGCGAGCGCTTCGCTCCTGCGATGAGCCCAATGCCCTTTCGATCGAGACCGAGGAACAAGGCGAGTTGCGCCAGCCATTGATCGAGAAGCGGTTTTCGGTGGACGAGGATCAACGTGCTGCACGCGCGCGACGCGACGAGGTACGTGCCGATCACCGTCTTGCCGACACCCGGCGGCGCGACAAAGACGCCGGTGTCGTGCGCGAGGAGCGCGCGTGCCGCCGCGTCTTGGACAGCGGTCAGCGTGCCGTGGAAGCGAGCATCGAGCGGCATCCCGGTCACGCGCTCGTCGACGACATCGAGCGCGACGCCGTGCACGCGGAGCAGCTCTTCGAGGTCGACCTTGCAGCCGCGCGGGAGAGCCACGTGTTTCGGCAGATCCTCAGCGCAGGCGATCACGCGCGGCGTCGTCGCCGTCGAGAGACGCATGCTCTGCTTCTTGTAGAACTCCGGGTTCTGGAACGCGGCGAGGCGTTTGATCCGGTTCAGGAGCGGCGACGGGACGCCTTCCTTCGCAACGAACAGCCGCTGAGCGAGCACCGCGGACATGCGCGCCGGCATCGGTCCGGCGATTCGGCGCATACGCGACGTGCCTGACGGCGGGCGCGTCCAGGGCGCCGCGTCTTCTTCGTCGTCCGACGCCTCCGCGAGGCGTACGCCGACTATCGTTCCCGTACGCGTCGCGTCGGCCGCGATCCGCTCGACTGTGGAGCCGGCGATCCGCTGGGCCGATGCAAGGACGGACCACTGCTGTTGGTCAGGGTACGCGTTGAAGGCTTCATCGAGGAACACGGTGTTCCCAGCCTGTCGGGGACCGTGTTGGAGCGGCAGCGCGATGAGGTTTCCGAAACCGCCGCGCGGCATCGTGTCCTGACTCGGAAAGAGCCGGTCGTACGACTCCATGCTGAGCTCGTGACGAGACGCCATCGTCTCGGTGATCACATGGCACCCCATCTTGCGCGCGATCGCGGCGGAGACGGGCTCGGAGAAGAAGAACCACACGTGCGCGCCGTTTCCGGATCGCGAACGCTCGACGAGCACGGGCAGACCGAGACGCCGCGCGGTCTCCGCGAAAGCGCGAGCGTCCTCCTTCCAGGTGCTCTTGTCGAAGTCGACGGCGAGAAACCAGCAGGTCTCGTCGGGCAGCATCGCGTAGACGCCCATCACGTGCTTGCCGCGCAGGTGCCCGAGTACGGCGGCGTCGTCGACTCTGCGGAACGCCTGGTTCGTGCAGTCGCCGCACTTCACCTTTGGCAACTGGCAGAGGCCTTCGACGAACTTGTTCGAACAGGCGGGCGCGTATCCCGGCTCGCCGGTCTTCTTGCGCACGAATCGTGTGGGGTAGAGATCGTCGCGGCCGCGAAAGAACTCGCGAAAGAGTTTCACCTTATCGGTTGGCGAACACGGCGCCGAGGTGGACGTCGCGAGGGTCTCGCCGCGGACCACCGGCGCCTCGTCGAGCGCGGCCAGCTGGGCGCGGAGCAAGTCCGCGCGTGCCTTCGCATCGGCGCGCTCGGCCTCGAGCCGTCCGAGCCGTGCCTCCTCTTCGTGGAGCGCGTTCGCGAGCCTCACGCGCTCCGGCGGCTCAGACTCACTCATGCGCCTGCGTCCTACCTCCCGCCCAACGGGTAAAACGGACCCTTCCCGGGCCACACGAAGGCCGCGCGTAATCTGCCTCGGCGGTCTTCGTGAAGCGGAGCGGCAAGCGCGGGCCCTTGCTCCATTTCGCATAAGCTGCGCGCGAGCCAACCAACATCGTCTTTCCTGCGCCTTTCGGCCCTGCGATGTGGATGTACGCGCGCTCGATCACGTGCGCCTTTCTACTTCCGTTCCGCGTCGCACGTCACCAGCCCGTGGCACTGCCAATGCGTGAGGTTCGCTTGTCCGCGGCGTGGCACCGCTCTCCGCGCCCGTCGAAGAGCATTTTCGAAGAGGGGTTGCGCGACTTTGGCTCGAGCCGAATCTCGGCCAGCACATCTGCGGTCAGCTCCTCCGGCGGCACCCGGACGCTCGAAGAACGAGTTTTCACCACGACGGCCGACCCCGATGACATCGCGAGATGTGTCGTCCGGCTTTGGTCAAATACGCATCTTCGCCAGGCCTCCGCGTCCCCACCGGCCGAGGTGGTGCTCCGGCCGTTGGAGCACCACCTGGAGCACCACTTGCGCGTCACGGCTGGACCGCCCGAGTAACGCTCGCTCCTATTATTCTCGATATTTGAAACGCCCTGTTGCGGCAGGAAACGCGATCGGACCCTCTTGCCAAGGTGGACGTCGAGGGTTCAAATCCCTTCTCCCGCTCAACGATTCTAAGAAGCCAAGCGTTCTCCATACCTTCGCGACAAGCGGCCCTACGGCGTTTCCCCCCAATTGCCCGCGAGCAGCG
>JBAULD010000070.1:0-9514 GCA_049578005.1 Polyangiaceae bacterium | reverse complement strand
GGTTCAGGCGGCGGGCGCCTTCGCCGCTTGCGGTGAGGCTGGCGGGCGATAGCGGCGCCACGTCGAGGCGCCGCTCGCCCAAAAGCGCCCGCAGCGCCCCCGGCTCGGCGACGCGGTAGCTGCTCTCCCCCGGCCAGAACACGAGGTGCCCATATCGATCGTTGCGGGCGCGTAGTTCGGTCCCCGATGGAAGGATGAAGCCGCCCGACAAGACGTACCGGGCACGTGTCAGCGAGGCCTCGATGGTCATGTGTGCCTCGGTCTTGCGCCGTGCCGCCTCGATCGCCGAGAAGTTGACCTCCGGTCCCTTCGGCGGGGGCGCCCCCTCGCCGGTGCGGATGACCGCGTGGAGCACATACCCCGAGAGTTCTCTTGGGTCGCGTGGCGAGTCCTTGGACCCGGTCTCTCGGGCGACCTCACGCGGCACGTCCGTCGCGAGCGGACGATCGCTTCGAAGCGGCTCGGGAGGTGGACCCGCGTCCGACCGAAGGTTCGTGGCGGTCGCGGACACGTTCGCGAGCGGTGCGGGCTCGGCGCTCGCCTGTGGGCTTGGCGCTGCATCCAGAGGATCGAAGGCAGCCCCCTTGCATGCAACGAGGAAGAGGAGCGACAGTGAAGGGCCGCCGGTGCGTTTTCGAATCGCGTCGAGCAAAACCATTTTCGCGCTCACGTGACCCGAGCCGCCTGCGGAGCGACTGTGGGTATGCTACTGGAGGCGCCTAGATGCCGCAGCGGGACCACTACGAGGTCCTCGGAGTCCGACGCGACGCCACACCCGAGGAAATCAAGAGCGCGTTCAAGAAGCTTGCGGCCCAGTACCATCCCGACCGCAACCAGGAAGACCCGACGGCGCACGACCGCTTCAAGGAGATCAACCTAGCGTATCAGGTTCTTTTCGACCCGAACCGCCGGACGATGTACGACCGGCTCGGCCATCGGGCGGAGGAACCTGGCTCGCCGTTCGGGTCGAACGGGCCGTTCCCGGGCGGATTCGTCGACATCGGCGACATCGCGATCGACGGGATTCTGGGCGACCTCCTCGGTGTTTTCGGCGTTGGGCGCGGCGACAAGGGAGACATCAAGCAAGAGCTCGAGGTGTCCTTCGAAGAGGCCGCGTTCGGGTGCGAGAAACAGATCCGCTACGAGCGCATCGTTGCGTGCGGCGACTGCCGCGGCTCGGGCTCTTCGGCCGGGTCCGTTCCGGAGGCATGCGGCGCGTGCAACGGGCGCGGACGCGTCCGGTTTCAACAGGGGATCTTTCCAATCGCCGTCGAGCGAACGTGCTCTCACTGTCGGGGTACGGGACGCAACGTGCGAAACGCGTGTTCGGGGTGTCGGGGCAGCGGCCTCGTCACGTCGACCGACACGCTGCGCGTGACGATCCCCGCGGGCATCGAGCACGGCGCCGCGAAGCTCGCGAGCGGAGCAGGAAACAAGCCCCGGCCCGACAAGCCCCCCGGCGATCTCGAGATCACCATTGCCGTCCGCCCGCACCCGTTTTTCAAGCGCGTCGGCGACGACGTAGTCTGCTCGGTCCCGGTCGCGTTCACGCACGCGGCGCTCGGGGGCGACGTGGACGTTCCGACGATCGACGGTCGCGGCAAACTGCGGATTCCGCCTGGAACGCAGCCGGGAGCGGTCCTACGCATCAAAGGCAAAGGGATTCCGCACAAGGGTGGCCTCGGGCGCGGAGAGCAGCGCGTCGAAATCACGATCGAGGTGCCCACGAAGCTGACGGCGCGGCAGCGTCAGTTGCTCGAGGAGCTGGCGAGGGAGACGGGCGAAGACTTTCTGCCGCAGCACAAGTCCTTCATGGGAAAGCTCCGCGATCTCTTCGGATAAGGCCAGGGGACCGGCAGAGGACGCCTCGACTAAGGCGCCGTTCGAGAGGCTGGCAGGTACGGCAGGTGCAGCGTCGAAGGCCCATGCCTGAGATGGCCGAACCATACGCTTCGGAGTTCCGCCGCCTCGTGCGGTTGGGCGCCGGCGCGCGCGATATCCACTCGGCGGGGGCGGAAGTCGGCTTCGCCCGGCGCTCGACCTCGTCGGATGCGTTCATGACGCGGGAGCTCTCGCGAGTCGAAACGCATCGCAGAGGCACCTGCCCCATCCTCGAGGCGTTCGCCCCGCGCTCGGCACGAATCCTCGACGTCGGCTGTTCGACGGGGGGGAGCACGGTCGCCATGGCGCTCTCGCCCGTGCTCGCGCACGAAGTCGTGGTCGGCTTCGACCCGGACGCGCTCAGCCTCCGGGCTGCCGAGGTGCGCGCGAAGGGCCATGGTCTCGATCCGCGCCGTGTCACGTTCGTGGGCGGCCGACCCGACGCAGCGTTGCCCTTCGACGGCGACGCGTTCGACTTGGTCGTCTGCGTCTCGGTGCTCGAGTTCCTGCCTACCGCGCAAGAGCGGCGCAGGCTCGTCGACGAGATGAAGCGCGTCGCACGCCCGGGCGGACACGTCTTTCTTTCGACGCCGAATCCGCTCCGTCTGCGCGACGTTCACGCCAAGCGGTGGCTGGGGGACCTCTTCCGCCGTGAAGGGTTCCCCTGGGCGAACCCGCCCTGGGAGCTGCGCGCGATGGTCGCCGACTGCGAACGCCTGCCCACCGACGCTTGGTTCGTCGCCCACGCGCTCGACCGCGCCGGGTTGCCGGGGCGGGTCGTGCCTCGCCCGCTCGCCAAGGTCATCGCCTTTACGCACGCGTGGCAGAAGGTCCTCGTCCGCAAGCCGGGGCGACGCATCGCCGCCTGACGCGCCGCGGGTCAACCCCCGGCGATGAGCTCGTAGAGATCACCCTCGCCGATGACCTTCGTTCCGAACTTCTTGGCCTGATCGAGCTTGCTCTTGCCTGTCTTCTCGCCCGCGACGAGGTACGTCGTGTCCTTCTTCACGCCGTCGTGGACCTCACCGCCTGCGGCGCGGATGTCGGCTGCGACGTCTTCGCGCCTCTTCGAGAGCACGCCCGTCACGCAGAAGCTCTTGCCCACGAGCGGCCCCTCGGCCGCGACCTTCGCGCGAGGCTGCGCGCGCCCGACCTGCAGATGGACGAGCTTGCGCATGAGCGCGACCTGATCGGCGTCTTGCAAGAAGGCGACGACGCTTTCGACCATCTTGGGACCGAACCCGCGAATGGAGCCCACCTCTTCTCGCGCTTGCTCGGCCGTCCAGCTCAGCATGTGCTCGAGCGTGCCGGCTTTCTCTGCGAGCTGGCGCGCCGCGACCTGGCCGATTTGCGGGATGCCGAGCCCGCAAAGGAGCCGATCGAGCGTGCGATGCTTCGAACGCTCGATCGACGAGACGACGTTTTGGGTGCTCTTTTCGCCCATCCGCGCGAGCTCGGCGAGCTCCTCCGGGCGGAGCACGTACAAATCGGCGACGTCCTTCACGACACCGCGATCGACGAGTTGTTCGACCAGAGCCGTGCCCAGGTGATCGATGTCCATCGCAAAACGGCGCGCGAAGTAGAAGATACGCTGCTTGACTTGCTCGGGACACGCCCGGTTCGGACAGCGCGTCGCAGACTCGGTCCCGAGCTCCGGCTTGTCTGCGTCTCTGAGCTCGCGCACGACCGGCGTGCCGCACGACGGACACCGGGTCGGCATCCGGAATTTCGAGTGATCGCGGGCTCGGGTCGACGTGTCGACTTCGATCACTTGGGGGATGACTTCGCCTGCCTTCTGGATGAACACGTGGTCGCCGACTCGGACGTCGAGCGCTTCGATCATGTCGGCGTTGTGAAGCGAGGCGCGCCCGACCGTCGTTCCCGCAAGCTCCACGGGATCGAGCACGGCGACCGGCGTGAGCACGCCCGTTCGTCCGACCTGGACCAGGATGTCTCGCACGCGAGTCCGCGCGCGCTCGGCTTCGAACTTGAAGGCGAGCGCCCACTTAGGAAACTTGGAAGTCATCCCCAACATTTCCTGCTGGCGGTAGGAGTCGACCTTGATGACTGCCCCGTCGGTCTCGAATGGATAGCCTTGCCGCGCCCGCTCGATCGCGTCGATCGCGCCGCGCACCCCTTCCCAGTCGACCACGGCGTGCCGGCGGTGGGTGGGGAGGCCGAGCGCGGCCAGCCACTCGAGGCTCTCGTGTTGCGAGGCGTGCATGCGCGCGCCTTCGACGACCTGGTAGACCAGCACCCGGAGCGGCCGGCGCGCCACTTCGCGCGGATCCATCATCCGCACTGCCCCCGCGGCGGCGTTGCGGGGATTCGCGAAAGGCTCCAGCCCGGCCTCTTCCCGCTCTCGATTGAGCTTTTCGAGGTCGCGCCGATAAATGACCACTTCCCCGCGAAGCGTGAGCCGGCCTTCGTGGCCGATGCGAAGCGGCAAGCTCCGGATGGTCCGGACGTTGGCGGTGATTTCTTCGCCCGTCTCGCCGTCGCCGCGCGTACTCGCCTGCGCGAGCCTCCCGCCCTCGTACTCGATTTCGACGCTCGCCCCGTCGAGCTTCGGCTCGACACAGAACAGGGGCACTTGGCCGTGCGGAAGACCGTCCACGACGCGACCATGGAAGTCGCGAAGCTCTTCGTCGGAGTACGCGTTGTCGAGCGAGAGCATGCGTACGGAGTGCTTGACGTGCAAGGCGCTCGTACGCGCCTGACCGCCGACCCGCTGCGTCGGGGAATCGGCGCTGGCGAGCTCCGGATGCTCGGTCTCGAGTGCACTGAGCTCGCGGATGAGCCGATCGAAGTCGGCATCGCCGATGATCGGATCGTCGAGCACGTAGTAGCGATAGTTGTGCGCTTCGATCTCTTGCACGAGCTTGGCGTGTCGCTCCGCCGGGGACATCGGCGCCCGGTTTACCATGGCTTTCCCTGTCCTGGCCCCACCCCCACGACGGGGCGCCGCCGGGGCCCACCGGGCTTGTAGGCTGGCCAGAAGCGGCGCTTGCCGGTAGAAAGAAGAACGATGATGCCCGTGGCCCCGCAGCCTTCTCCACGCATGGGCCCGACCCTCGCCCAGACCGCGTTCGTGATTCTGGCGTCGCTCTTCGTCTACGGGTTCGTCGCGGTCAGCAAAGAGGGCGAAGTCAGGCGGGTTTGCACGGTCCCTTGCCTGCTCCGTCCCGACTACATGGCAGCCGAACGCCGAGCGCCCGACTTCGCGCTCAAAGACATGAGCGGCAATACGGTGACCCTCGAGAGCCTGCGCGGAAAAGTCGTCGTGCTCAACTTCTGGTCGAAGACGTGTGGACCCTGCCTCGAGGAGATGCCTGACCTCGCGGAACTGACGAAGATCGTGCGAGAACGGACCGACGTCGTGGTTCTGGCGGTGTCGGTCGACGAGGGGCCCGACGATATTCGACCTACGCTTCAAACCGTGCTGCGCGAGGAGCCGCCGTTCCGGGTTCTTTTCGACCCCGAGTCGCGAGTGGTCGGCAACAAATACGGGACGCACCTTTATCCGGAGACTTGGTTCATCGACAGGCGCGGTGTAATCCGCGCGCGCTTCGACGGCGCCCGCGAATGGAACACGTCTTTGATGATCAATTACATCGACGCCCTCTCGCGGGGCGACTACTGCGCGGTGAAGATCGACGGCCCGACCCTGGGGGGCGCCGCGGGCAAGATCTGCGAAGAGATGACCGGGTCCTAGAGCGTCTCCACGAGCCTCTTCACGTGGGCCGCAATGTCCGAGGGCGTGTTCGAGTTGAGCTGGACGAAGATGAGCGCTCTGCGCGATCCGAACGGATGCGGGCCCGTCCGCGTCGCGGCGTCGAGCGCGGCCGCCGTCTTGTCATAGGCGGCGCCATCTTCGAAGCGATATATCGTCCCTTCGTGCTCCGGCATCTCCGTCAACTCGAACACCGCGGCCTCGGTCGCGGCGGCGCCCGCGCCAGTCGGGGGGATTCCGTGACAGCTCGTGGCCACGCCGGCCCCTTCGAGCCTCTGACAAACCTCGACCGCGGAAGGCCGTTTGGTGCACCCAACCGCCGAGAGACAAGCCACGACGACCAGCACCGCTTCGAACCGCTTCCGCATGGATCCCTCTCCTGACGCTCGACCGCGAGCGAGCGTCCCACACATCCGAGCGCGCGTCACTTCACGAAAACGCCTTCTCCAATCGGCGCAGGATACCATCCGGCTCCCGCAGTCCGAATTCCACGATTTGGTCGGCGCGTGCTTGCGAATCGGCATTGGCGTAAATGCGCAGCTGAGGCGCATTTCCCGACGGACGGACCTGCACCACGTCGCCGTTCCGAAAATAGACGCGCACGCCGTCGAGCACGTTGATTCGGATGATCCGGTCGAAGCCAAACTCGGGCCCGAAGAAGCGCGCGAGTAGCTCTCTGCGCTTCTGCCAGCTCTCCGCGACCGCTTCTGGCACGGGCAGGACACCGCCCGACCGGCTTCGGTCGGTCACTCGGCCCCCGTCGTCGATTTCCACTTCGATGGCATCCCCTGGGACGACGAACTGCGCCAATATGGCGGTGCTCACGGGCACGGGCACGCCGTCGATCAGCCCCGAGCGGCCATAGCGTCCCGGGAGCGCGTTCCAGAGCGTGGCCAGTGAACAGCCCTGCTCGGCCGCGGCGAACAGGTTCGCGAGGATGGGCAACAGAGCGTCGCGCGTCGGCAGCGCGCCGATTGTCCGCGACCCGACCGTGATCGGCGACCCGACCAAAAATCCCCCGTTTGCTTCCCAGCCGACGACGCGCCGATGTGCGGTCGAGCGCACCAGCTCGTCGATCGCCGAAACGACATAGGGCGATCCGATCCTTGTCTTGCGAAGAAGCACGCCACGATCGCTCGTGCGCCGGTCGACCGCGTCATTGGCGCTGATCGGGACCGCCACCGCGTCGGCGCGCAAGTAGTCGGCGACCACGATGCCGAGAAGATCGCCCGGCAAAAAGCGAACGCGCCGGCCGCTGGGATCGCCCTCCGGTAAGATGGCCGCGACGAGGGGCCGATCGGAGTCGCCGTCGGTGGAAACGACCGCGTCGAGCCGCCGGCCGTTCAATCCAGCTGCAGCGAGCCCCTCCAGACGATCGAGAAGTTCGTCGGTGACGTTCTCCGTGTCGATCGGAATGAACGTTTCGGCGCGGCCGCCCGAAACGACTTCGGCCCCGAGCTCGCGGAGAACGCGTCCAAGGACGTCGCGGCCGACCGCGGAGTGCTCGTACACGAGGACGCGCATTCCTGTGAGGCCGCTCGGCTCGAAGCACTCGAGATAACGACGCACGTAACGATCTTCGGCCGCCCGATCGACGGGCGGCAGAGCGGGCGGGCGCTTGAACATACCGGAGGGGTCGAAGGCCGAGTCGGAGAGGGACCGCCCGTACTCTTCGGAACGCACGCGCGCGACTTCCCGGGCGATGCCCGCTTCGTCCGATTTCAAGATCTCGCCCGCATTCTTGCTGAGCTTGATCCCGTTGCGATCGAACGGGATATGGCTGCCGCTGACCATGACACCCGCCCGTCCGGTGGCGATGCCATGGAGAATCAAGGCGGGCGTGGGGATCTTCCCCGCGTTCTCGACGGAGCAACCCGAATCGACGATGGCCTGCGCGCAGGCAGCCATGATTCGATCGGTGCTCGGACGGAGATCGCCCGCGACGACGACGCCGCTTCCGGGGCGAAGGCCACCGCTGGCTGCGAGGTAGGCGAGCGCCCCTTTGACGTTGACGTAGGCCTCGAGGTCCGTGATGTCTTTCACGAGACCTCTCAATCCGCTCGTACCGAATGCGAGCGGATTCGGAGTGTGATTGAGAAACGTCGGCGGTTGGCTCGGAGCTTGGACCACGCTGCTGCTCTCCCTGAAATGCGCCGTCTTATCGCTCCTTGGAGAGCGCGACCACGAGCTCGTACTCTTCCGGAGTGACCGGGACCACGGACAGCCTCGGACGCCGGAAGATCATCATGTCGCGGAGCACAGGATGGTCGCGCAGCTCGTCGAGCGAGACTGGCCTTGCGAGGGCGCGCACGGGCTCGACGTCGACCGCGCTCCAATCGTCCTCCGATGTGGGATCGGGGTACGCCTCGCGCGCGACGCGAGCGACTCCGACGACCGCCTTGCCCTCGTTCGAGTGATAGTAGAGGACGAGATCGCCCTTCTTCATGGCGCGCAGGTTGTTGCGAGCCTCGAAGTTTCGAACCCCGTCCCATCTCGTGCGCCCGTCGGCGACGAGCTGATCGAAGGGGTATTTATTCGGCTCGCTCTTGGTGAGCCAGTATCGACGCGCCATGCCCGCGAGCCATCATAGCGCCTGAGCCCTCACCACGCGCCACGGACGGCGAGCCCACCGGTTTGCCGGTCGAGAATCGGCGCGATTTCCAATTGGGCGGCACCGATGACCACCCGCGGCCGTGGGGCGGTCGCCACCACGAGCGCGCCCACCAGAAATGATGCACCACCACCGGCCAGCAGCCATTCGGCGCGTGTCCCCTGCGTCCGCGCGTCCTGCCGCAGGTTGTCGCACGACGCTCCGCTGCACGGCGCGTCGATCAGGCTTCGGTCGTCGATCCATTGCGCCCCGAAGTACACGCCGGCAGCGAGACTCACGACTCCCGCACCGACGAGCGTCCACCCGATTGCCCTCTGCGCGGCGCCGGAGTCTTCGATGACCGCTGTCTCGGCCGCACCGGGCGGCATTGCCGACGCCACGCCCTTCGGCGGCAGAGCCGGGGGCGGCGCCGGCGGCGCGGAAGGCTGTGGGGCCTGGACGACCGGTGGCGGAGGCTCCACGTCGTCCAGCGGCGGAACGTCGACCGTCGTGACTCTACCGTCGGCGGGAATCTCCACGTCCGTTTGCCAGGGTTGCTTGTGGGGCGCGCTTACGGAAACAGCGTGCGTTCCCGGGTCGACCGGGACCGGGACGTCCCACTGCTCGCGTCCCAACGCCGCCCCGTCGCGCCGGATTTCTAGACCCGTCGTCGCGGCGGCGTCGTGCGGGGCGATGACGATCTTCGACAGAAAAGGCTCGAGTGCCACGGCTCGGTTATGCGCCACACGCTCGCGGCTGGTCTGCCCGAGGGCGCGGGCACCCGACTCCACTTCGCGGAACAATGCCCAGGCGGTGGCCGTCCGCCCGAGGTGCTGCCAGCAATCGGCCAGATGGAACTGGGTGCCGAGACCCGCGTCACTGCGTTGGCTTTCTTCGAACTTCGGGCACGCCTCGCGATACCGGCCCTGCGCCATCAAGTCCTTCGCTTCATGGAAGAGGGCCTCTGCCGCAGCCGGATCGCCGGCGAGCGCGGTGTTGGAGACAAGGAGAAGCGGTGCGAGAAGGAACGGGAGGGGGCTTGGGCTTGAGCGCGGCATAAAAAACTCACTTGCGACCGTCGAACACGTCGTCCGAGGGCGCCTCATCGTTGGGACTCGCGGGTTTTGCGGGAGTTCTCGGGTCGGGGGCCGCTTTTTGACTCACGGCCTCGGCCGTTGTCGCGGTCACGACCGGGCTGCGACCGAAGTGCGGTCCCCGAGGGACCTGCGCGCGCGGCGGCAGGGCAGCGGGACGCAAGGTCGGAGCAGAGCGGGCGGTGGCGACCGGTGCGGCGGTACGGACAGGCGGAG
>JBAULD010000069.1:0-1524 GCA_049578005.1 Polyangiaceae bacterium | reverse complement strand
GACACCTTTTGCTTCAGCTTCATCATCCGGATATCGCGTTCAGCCTGGTTGTTGTCAAATGGAACCTTAAAATCGTAGAGGAAAGCTAGCACGGCCTGCTGGTAGGTCTTGAATTCCAACAGCAGATTGCGAGCGGGGGTCTGTTTTAGCCGTCCGCGCTTTCTTGGCTGACCTTCAGGTCGCCGCGGAGGTCCATTGGCTCGCAAGCCTTTCTGCACCAAACGATCGTAGCTCTTTTCGAAGGCAGTCAGTTGTCTGCGGGTCAAATGGGAGCGCGAGGCTACTTTCGCTCGATCCACTGCCTCTTTCATTTGGACCAGCAGGTCCATCATTTCGCCGACCCACTTTTGAGGATACTGTTCCAGCAGAAATTCAAGACGGCGCAAGTGGTGCGCATTGCACAGTGCATGTTGGCCATTGTATTTGAAATAGGAAGGCCAGTCATCATGCATCGCCCGGCCCTTGAGAGCAGGTAAAATGCCGATGGCATCCATCGCCAACGAACCGCGCTTAGGGTGGATGGCATAAAAAGTCAGTTGGGGCGTGCTAGCCGAGTGCAACCAATACAACTTCCCCTCGACCCGCACGCCAGTCTCGTCAAAATGCACCACCTCTTCGTGTTCGATGAGTTGCTCCTGGATCGCTAGGTTGGGCTTGCTAATCACCTCAGCCACTTCTTGGCAGGCATCCACCAGCGTGCCTTCGGCCACGGACTGACCATAAAGCGCTTCAAACGCTTCTGCAGTTCGTTCCAGCGGCAAGAGTTGATACTGATTCAGATAGACGGCCTGGGACTTGATCTCGTTCCCATACTGCACTGGCTGGGTGATCTCCTCGGGAAACACGGCTTTGCACACTTCACCGCAGTGCGGACAGATCTTGATCTCGGCTTGATGTTCGGTCACTTCGATGTGCACCCTGGGCACGTCAAACACTTGCCGCTTTTCATAACCTGTGACTTCCACTCGTTTTAACGAAGTCTGGCAACGATTGCATTTACTGACTTGATGCACTTCCACGCGGTCAGGTCGCTCCACGGCCTTCAGGGTGTATCCTACATGCCCCACCTGTCCGCCGCTTTTCCGACCATGCCTCTTTCGCAAGCTCTTCGGAGCAGGTTTTTGGTATCCATCACTCGATGGCGGTTTCCCGCTGTTGCCGCTGTTCTTTGCCAACTGATCTTCCAAGCCATGGATGCGCTCCTGCAAACTTTGCAGACTTTCCTCTTGTTCGTTTACCACCGCAACCAACCCATTCGTCCAGCCTTGCAGCAATACAACGATGGCGGACTCGCCTTCCAAATAGGCCGCATGAATCTCGGCTGCGCTGAGCAGTTCTAAATCCGTCACCTCTTTATTTTCATCGGCTTTCGCGATTTTGACAATGTTAATGTGTGCCTATAAAATTCATGCCTGAGCAGTTACGGCGTTTGAATAAACTCAAGTTTCAGCCTTATGAATGATAAGCTACTCGTGGTCGACGTTATTCAACAGGCAAGTACTGGCATACAACTTGTTTATCTAC
>JBAULD010000068.1:0-5594 GCA_049578005.1 Polyangiaceae bacterium | reverse complement strand
GACTTCCACTTTGCTGCTCGAGTCCGCGATGAGAACGCGGATCTCCTTCGCGGCCGAGGCGGTGCGCTGGGCCAGGGTCCGAACCTCCGCGGCGACGACTCCGAAGCCCCGTCCCTGCTCTCCGGCGCGCGCGGCCTCGACGGCCGCGTTCAAGGCGAGCAAGTTGGTCTGGAAGGCGATCTCGTCGATCGTCGTGATGATGTCGGCAATCTTCTTGGAGGACTTGGTGATCTCGGTCATCGCCGAGACCGCCGACTCGACGACCTGTCCGCCGCGCTCCGCCGCGTCGCGCGCGCCGCTCGCGAGCTGCGCCGCCTGCCGCGCGTTGTCCGCGTTCTGCTTCACCGTCGAGCTGATCTCTTCGAGGCTCGCGGCGGTTTCTTCCAGGCTCGCCGCCTGCTCCTGGGCACCGCTCGAGATCGACTCGGCGCTCGAGGCGAGCTGCGAGGCCGCGGACGAGACCTCGATCGACACGTCCTGGACCCCCGCGAGCGTCGTTTGCATCGCTTCGAGCGACCGGTTGAGCGCCGCGGCCATTTGCCCTACTTCGTCTTTGCGATCGAGCGCGAGCCGGACCGAGAGGTCGCCTGCCGCCATCCGCTCGAGGACGCCGACCGCTCCCTTCAGCGGATCGGAGATCGCGCGGCCGCCGATGATGGCGCATCCGATCGCGAACAGAATCGCGAGGAGCGTGGACCCGAGGACGACGGCCCGGCTGCGTGCATAGCGTTCGGCACTGAGATCTTGCTCTCGCTTGGCGATCTGCTTCTTCGCGCCGACGATCCATTCCATCTCGTCTTCGAGTTGCGCGCCGATCGGCAGCGCTTGCCGCTGGACGACCACCGCGCGCTCCCGATCCGTGGCACTTGCGCGAACGGCGTCGTTGGCCAGGCGCGAATATTCCGCGGCGAACTTCTTTGCCGATTCGAGTCTCGCGATACTTTCCTGGATGATGAGCGTCGGTCGTATCTCGTTGAGGAGCTCGGCTAGCGCGCGGTCCTCTTCGTCGAGCTCCCGAAGCACGGCCTGCCGTCCGGCTTCGTCTTGGGCCAGCAGTCCTTGACGGTAGTCCTTGGCAATCTTGAGGCGTTCGATGTCTGCGCGGAGAGCGAGGTCGACCCCCTTCATGTCGCGGTTATAGGCCGTATCCACGCTCGCGTTGGCCTCGCCCGCCGCGGAGAGGCCCGTGAAGCCGACGACCCCCAGCAGTACGGCCAGAAGGCCGAACCAGACGAACAGCTTTCCCGTCGTCGCCATGTCATTGAACCATTTCATCGTCGTTCCTCCGTCCCCCTCGCGGGCATCGTCTCCGAGGCCGCGCGGAGCATTGTCTCCGCCACTCGATCGATCGGCACGACGTGGTCGACGGCGCCGCAGGCGATCGCCTCTTTCGGCATTCCGAAGATCACGCAGGTGCTCTCGTCTTCTGCAATCGTGATCGAGCCGGCACGGTGCATCGCCAGCATCCCTCGTGCGCCGTCCGATCCCATCCCGGTCAGAATCGCGCCTACGGCGTTCGCTCCGGCGGACTTCGCACACGAGTCGAAGAGCACGTCGACCGAGGGCCGGTGGTGTCCCACGGGAGGAGCGCCCACCAGCCGGACCGCGTAGCTCGCGCCGCTTCGAACGACTTCCATGTGAGTCTCGCCGCCCGGGGCGATGAGCACGTGCCCCTGGACCAGGCCATCGCCGCTCTTGGCCTCGCTCACGTTCACGCGGCAGCGCCCGTCCAACCGGCTGGCGAACTGTCGCGTGAAGACGGGCGGCATGTGTTGCACGACGACGATCGGAGGGGCGTCGGCCGGCAGGGCCGAGAGCACGAGCATCAACGCTTCGGTACCGCCGGTGGACGCGCCGATCGCCACGAATCGCTGGGTCGTGCGGAACGAGACGTGCGAGGTCTTGCTGGGTCGCGACCCCGAGGGAGCGCGCCCGGCGCCGGCCGGGCGCATGGGGCGTGCCAGTCCGGCAGCCTTCACTTTCGCGATAATCTCGGCGCCGATGTCCGCGACGCCGCGGGCCATGTCGAGCTTGGGCTTGGAGACGAAGTCGACGGCTCCGAGCTCGAGGGCGCGAAGCGTGACCTCGCATCCGCGCTCCGTGAGCGACGACACCATCACGACCGGAACGGGACGGGCCTGCATCAGTTCCTCGAGGAACTGAAGGCCGTCCATCCGGGGCATTTCGACGTCGAGCGTGAGGACGTCCGGTCGAAGCTCTCGTATCTTGGCGCGCGCGACGACCGGATCCGACGCCGTGCCGACGACTTCGATTTCGTTGTCCGAAGACAGGATGCCGGTGAGTAGCTGGCGCATGAGCGCCGAATCGTCGATGACGAGGACGCGCGTGCGCGGCTTCATCCGGCTCCCTCCCCGAAGATGGTGATGTCCTCTGCGATCCGCGTCCCGCTCTTCGAGATGCGCGCGAGGTGAGCGACCTCTTCGCGCTCCACCTGCTTGACCTCGCCCACGGACTTGACGCGAGCGCCTCCCGTATAGGTGTCGAAAAAGACGGATAGGGGCAGCTTGGAGCCGAGCTTTCGCGCGACGATCGGAATGCCCTCCGCTTCGAGGAAAGAGACCGCGAAGTCGGCGTTGTTCCGGGCAATCGTCGAATGGTCGCGGAGCTCCGATGCGCCGAACACCTTCGCGACGAGGCGCTCTCGGGCCGCACCGAGCCGCATCATCTTGTTGATGACGAGCTCCATCGCGTGAATTCCGAAGCACGCGGGGATGCGCGCCTCGCTGTCGCCATCGGGCAGCATGAAGTGGTTCATGCCTCCGATGCGGAGCCCGGGGTCGTAGAGACAAGCGGCGACGCATGAGCCCAATAACGTGCGGATGACGGAGTGCTCGGCCGAGGCCGCGATCTCGCCGGCGCGGATCGACAGCTGTCGCGGAGCCGGCGCCACCGGGACGCGAAGACTCGGGCGCGAGACGGCAACCCGGGCGCGCGGAGCCTTCGACCCCCTGGCGCCCCTCGACCCGGTCAACGTGTGGATGGTGTTTCCAACCGTCGAGAACGTGTCCGAGAGCCAGTGCAGGTTCTCCGAGTGCCCCGAGAAGAAGTAGCCGGTCGGCGCGACCGTGCGCGCAAGCTCTTCGAACAGCGGCTTCTGCGTTTCGCGATCGAAGTAGATGGCGACGTTGCGGCAGAAGACCGCGTCGAACTGCACGCGGATCGGCCACGGCCGTTCGATCAGGTTTATCCGCCGGAACGCGACGAGCCGCCGGAGCTCCGGCGCGACGCCGTAGAGGCCGTGGTCGAGCTCCACGAACGCTGCTTTTCGGTACGCGACGGGGACGCCGGCGATGGCTTCGGCCGAGTACGTGGCCTCTTCGGCCATGCGAAGCATCTCGGTGTCCAAGTCGGAAGCGAGGATCCGGATGTCCCAGTCCTTCCGCAGGCCCAGCGAGTGCTGCAGGGCGATCGCGATCGACCAAGGCTCCTGGCCGCTGGAGCAGGCTGAGCTCCAGATGCGAATCCGTTTCGGGCCGCCCGCCTCCGCACGCGCGACGATCTCCGGGACGATCGTCCTCATGAGAAAGTCGAAGTGGTGCGGCTCGCGGAAGAAGCTCGTCTTGTTCGTCGTGATGGCGTTGACGATCTCGCGCTTCTCGGCCCCCGACGGGTCGTCGCGGACGAGCGCGAGGTACGACGAAAACGAGCGGAGCCCGAGCGTTCGCAGCCGCCGCTGGAGTCGACTCGCGACGAGGGCATGCTTTGCGTCCGACAATTGGATTCCGGTCAGCTCCCGGATGAGTAGACGCAGCTGCCGGAAGACGGGCACTTCCAGCGGGATAAGGGGTCCCGCGTTGCTTTCGGGCGTGAAATCGGTCACGAGCGGACGTCGTCCAGCGCGTCCACTCCGGAGACCCGCTCCACGTCGAGGAGCATGACGAAGCGGTCCTGGGTCCGCGCGATACCCCTCACCAGATTTTCGTCGATGCGAGAGCCCAGGTCCGGCGCGCCCTCCATGCTACTCGCGTCGAGCGAAAGAACGTCGGACACGCTGTCGACGACGAACCCGATCGTGCGGCCACGTACCGAGAGGACCACGATGACCGTGAACTTTCCGTAGGCGGTCTCCGGGAGACCGAGGGCGAGGCGGAGGTCGATCACGGGGACGACGGCGCCGCGCAGATTCATGACCCCGCGCACGTGCGAGGGCGTCTGGGGGAGGGGCGTTATCGGGCAAATGCCGCGGATCTCTTGAACGCGCAGAATCTCGACCGCGTACTCCTCGCCCGCCAACGAAAAGCTCAAGTATTGCGTCGACTCCTGGCTCTCTCGCCCCACGTGTTTCGTAACGGAATTCATGCGGCCTCCATCTTGGGCGGTACCGACCGCTGCCCCCGGTTGAGCGGAGTCGTCGGAGCGGCGCTGCGCGACAGGGCCAAGACATCCACGATCATGGCGACGCGGCCGTCGCCCAGAATCGTGGCGCCCATCAATCCGTCGACTTTCCTGAAGTTGCGCTCGAGGCTCTTGACCACCACCTGGTGCTGGCCCAGAACCTCGTCCACGACGACCGCGAGATTGCGGCCGTTCGAATCGACGACGCAGATGAGCGTCGCGCACGGATCGGACTCCGCACCCGCGATGCCGAAGATGTTGCAAAGGCGCACGATGGGGAGTGACGTTCCGCGTACGTCGATGACATCGGGCGAGCCCAAGACGCTGCGCACTTGGTTGCGCGTGGGGCGGAATGACTCGACCACCGAGAGCAGCGGAATGACGAACGTCTGCAGACCGACCCGAACGGCCAGCCCCTCGAGGATGGCGAGGGTCAGCGGAAGGCGAACGCGAACCTGCGTCCCGGCGCCTGCCTCCGACGATAGCGAGAGAGAACCGTTGAGGCACTCTACGTTTCGCTTGACGACGTCCATGCCGACGCCTCGTCCGCTGATGTCGCTGACGACCGCCGCCGTCGAGAAGCCGGGCTGAAAGATGAGTTCGTGGATTTGATCGTCGGTGAGCGCGGCGCCGGGAGCGATGAGTCCGCGGTCCTCTGCCTTGGCCCGGACGGTGCTGCGATTGATGCCGCGCCCGTCGTCGGAGACCTCGATGACCACGTTGCCCCCCTGGTGAAAGGCGCGGAGGCGGATCGTCCCCTCCTCGTCCTTTCCGGCGGCCTTTCGATCGCCGGGGGGCTCCAGTCCATGATCCACCGCATTACGAACGAGGTGGGTCAGCGGGTCGACGAGCTGCTCCACCATGCTCTTGTCGATCTCGGTCGTTTCCCCCTCGACCTCGAGCTTCACTTTCTTCCCGATGCTCGCGGCCAAGTCGTGGACCATGCGAGGAAGTCGGCGGAAAACGGTGGAGAGGGGGACCATCCGGATGGACATCACCCGCTCTTGGAGCTCGCGGGTGTGGCGCTCCATCGCGGTGAGCGCGTCGCTGAGCTGCGCTTGGGCATCGGGGGTGGGCCTGCGCGCGGCCTCGACGATCATCGCCTGAGCGATGACGAGCTCCCCAACGAGGTCGAGGAGTCCGTCGATCTTCTCCGTCGATACGCGGATCGTGGTCGCGGCCGACGCTGCGCCCGCGGGGCGCGCGCCCTTCGCTTCTGGAGCGACGGGGCTTTCGGG
>JBAULD010000067.1:0-36194 GCA_049578005.1 Polyangiaceae bacterium | reverse complement strand
CCATGAAGGAGCGCGCGAGCGACATTCATATCGAGCCGGAAGAGAAGGAGGTCGTGGTCCGCTATCGCATCGATGGTGAGCTCTACATCGCGCGGCGCGCGCCCCGGGCCTTCATGCCGAGCATCGTCGGGCGCATCAAGATCGAGAGCTCGCTCAACATCGCCGAAAAACGCCTGCCGCAAGACGGGCGCATCACCAAGAAGATCGCGGGCAAGAGCTTCGACATTCGCGTGAGCACGATCCCGACCAGCCGGGGCTACGAGCGGATCGTCATGCGCCTCCTGAACAAGTCGAGCGTTCTTCTCGACCTGCCGGATCTCGGCTTCAGCCCGCGCGAGTACGCGCTGATGGACGGCCTCATCCGTCGGCCGGACGGGATCGTCCTCGTCACGGGCCCGACCGGCAGCGGCAAAACGACGACGCTCTATGCTTGCATCAACCGGATCAACCAGCCGAACTTGAACATCCTCACGGCCGAGGATCCCGTCGAGTACGAAATTCAGGGCATTCATCAGGTGCACGTCCAGCCCAAGATTGGGCTCACGTTCGCGAGCGCTCTACGCGCGTTTCTCCGGCAGGATCCGGACATCGTCATGGTCGGCGAGATCCGCGACCCGGAAACGCTGGAAATCGCCATCAACGCGTCGCTCACCGGGCACCTCGTGCTCTCGACGATCCACACGAACGACGCCGCTGGCGCGATCACCCGGACGATCGACATGGGCGCGGAGCCGTTCCTCCTCCGCTCGAGCGTCATCGGCATTCTCGCGCAGCGTCTGGTGCGGGTGCTCTGTCCGCACTGCAAGTACCCGTATCCGGCCGAAAAGTTCGAGCTCGAGGAGCTCGGGCTGACGCCCGAGCGAATGCGCTTCCGGGCTGCCCGCCGAGACAACCCTGCGTCCCGCTACTTTCCTCGGAACGTCCGCGAAGGCGATCTGCTGGAAACCTTCGACACGAGCCAAACACCCAATTTCCACAAGGCGCGTGGCTGCGCGCAGTGCACCAATACCGGCTTCACCGGACGCCGCGGCATCTACGAGCTCTTGCTGGTCGACGACGCGGTCGGGCCCCTCATCCTTCGAAAGGCCGACTCGCAGGCGATCAAGCGCGTCGCGCAGGACATGGGCATGGACACCTTGCGGGACGACGGAGCGCGAAAAGTCCTCGCCGGCCTCACGTCCGTGGAGGAGGTTCTGGCCGCCACGCAGGAGGACATCGAAGTCGAACCCGCCACGCCGGTGGCCGGTTTGACGCCCGCCGGGGAACAAGCAGGCATGCGAGCCGGAGCGGAGTGAGAGATGGCGGTCTTCGGCTATCGAGGGATCGTCGCCGCGAACGGCAAGCAGGTTCACGGTGTTCGCGACGCGGACAACGCGAAGGTCCTGCGGGCGGTGCTCAAGCGCGAGGGCGTCCTCTTGACCAGCGCGCAGGAGGAGCTCAAAGCCAAGTCGGGCAAGGGAAAGTCGCTCGACACGGGGTCTCTCTTTCGCAGGGTGAGCGTCAGCGACATCGCCATGATGACCCGGCAGCTGGCGACGCTCGTCAACGCGGGGATCCCGCTCGTGGAGTCGGTTTCGGCGCTCATCGAACAGACGGAGAAGCTCGAGCTCAAGCGGGTGCTCACCCAGGTGGTCGATCGGGTCAACGAGGGAGGCTCGCTCGCCAAGGCGCTCGAGGCGCACCCCCACGTCTTTTCGAACCTGTATGTCAGTATGGTCGCGGCAGGCGAAGCGTCCGGGACGCTCGAGGCCGTGCTCGAGCGCCTGGCCGATTTCATGGAGTCGCAATCGAAGCTCCGCGGGAAGGTGGGCGCGGCCCTCGCGTACCCGGCGTTGATGGTGGTCATCGGCTCGGCGCTGATCACCGTCATGATGGTGGTCGTCGTTCCCAAAGTGACCGCGATCTTCGAGAGTCTCGATCGGGCGCTGCCCTGGTACACCCAGGCCCTCATCGGCACGTCGCACCTGGTGTCGTCCAACCAGATGCTCGGCTTCGTCCTCGCGCTCGTGACTTTCACCGTCGCGCGCTCGGCGCTCCGGGACTACAAGGAGAGCGATCGCGCCAAACACATGCTCTTCGTGGTCCTCGCGCTGCTGGCCGGAGGACTGCTCGTGACGTGCGCGTTCGCGGTCGAGTCGCTGCTCCTGTACACGCTGGGCATCGTCCTCGGGGTCGGAGCCGGCCTGGGAGTAGCTTGGCTGACCGCGTGGCTCGCGACGCCCGAGGGGCGCATCGCCAAAGACAGTTTCATGCTCCGGATGCCCGTTTTCGGGCCCCTCGTGCAGATGCTAGCGGTGTCGCGCTTCGCTCGGACGCTTGCGACGCTGCTTCGGAGCGGCGTGCCGCTCCTCAAGGCGATGGAGATCGTCAAGAACGTCCTCGACAATGCCCAGCTCGAGAAGGTCATCGAGACGGCCGCGTCGAGTATTCGCGAGGGGGAGTCGATCGCCGGACCGCTCAAGCGGAGCGGCAACTTTCCCCCGATCGTGACGCACATGATCGCTGTCGGAGAGCGCAGCGGCCAGCTCGAGCAGATGCTCGAGAACGTGTCGCGCGCCTATGACACCCAGGTCGAGACGCGCGTGCAGGCGCTGACCAGCCTGCTCGAGCCACTGATGATCGTGGTCATGGGAGGCGGTGTCGGTTTCATCGCGTTCGCGATTCTGATGCCGCTCATCCAGATGAACGAATTCGCTCAATAGATTGGATTTTGGCGCAGCGAGGACAAGGTCGAGAGATGCCGGGCAAGCGGGACGAGCCGAAAGTCTTTTTTCCGTGGGAGAAGCGCCGCGGAGTTCGCGCGATCCTCGGTCGGACTCGCGCGCGCCAGGCGCTCGTTTGGTTGGGTGCCGGCGGCGCATTTCTGCTCCTGCGCCAGCACGAGCATTCGCTTCGCGACATTCGCGCGACGCGCGCGACGATAACGATGACGGACGGTGCCATCGCGGCGTGGCGCGCAGACCACGAGCGCGGTTGTCCGGGCGGGCTGGCGGACCTCGTCTCGGGAGGCTACCTCCATCAGGTGCCCCGCGACGCGTGGGGGAACCCGCTTCGCGTGAGCTGCCCCGGTCGCCGCGATGCCCGCGGCTTCGAGGTGTCGAGCGACGGACCCGACGGCCAGCCGGGCGGGTTGGACCGCGTGGAATGAAGAGACTCGGAAATCCCAAGGAGAAACACATGGTACGCATCAAGACAGTCCGGCGGGCAGTGCAGCGCGGCACTTCGCGCGGTTTGACGCTCGTCGAATTGATCGTCGTCATCACGATCATCGGCGTGTTGACCGCCGCGATCTCGGTCGGTGTGATGTCGGCAAAAAAGAGCGCTGACCTCAAACTGGCAAAGACCGCCTGCAACACGATCCGCGACGCCACGATTCAGTGGAAGGCCGTCCACTCGGGAGAGGACTGCCCGACCATCGATCAGCTCAAGAAAGAAAAGATCCTGGATACGGGCTTCAGCGTGAAGGATCCGTGGGGCGTCCCCTTCAAACTCGCGTGCGACACGGAAGAAATCACCTGCACGAGCGCGGGTCCCGACCGCAAGGAAGGCACCGAAGACGATCTCCACGTCCCGCAGGCCGAATCGAAGTGAACGAACCCCTCGTCTCCCCTGGCGCGCAGGCGCCGCCCCGCTCGATGTCCCCCCGCGCCGCCGGGGGACCCGAGGGGGGCATGGGCCGTGTCGGGCAGAGAGGCCTGACGCTCATCGAAATCATGATCGTGATGACGATCGTCGCCCTCGTCTCGGGGGTGGCTATCGCCGGGTCCATGCAACTTCCGGCCGCTCGGTTGCGCCGCTCGGCCACGATGATCGCGAGCGCGGTCAAGGTCGCCTACACGCGCGCGACCGCCACGTCGCGCGACCTGCGGCTCGTGATGGACCTCGACCAGCAGAAGATCTGGCTCGAACAGAGTGACATCCCGATGCTCGTCAAGTCGTCGGACTCCGCAGCGACAGGAGGGGCCGAAGCGATCACGCAAGCGGAGAAGGCGGCCGTCGAGGCCGGCGATCGAATCGTCAAAGGGCCGCCCGTCCCCAAGCCTCGATTCACCGCGATCGAAGCGTACGGCTTCGGAGACGTCGAAACGGGGAAGGGGGGCAAGTCGCTTCAGGGCGGAATCAAGTTTCGATCGGTACAGACCACCCATGACGATACGCCTCGGCGACGAGGGCGCGCCTATCTCTATTTCTGGCCTGGCGGTCGAACCGAGCGCGCGTCCATCCAGCTCCGGATGGGCAGCGAGGACGATCGCTCCGGCGTCCTCACCGTGCTCGTGTCGCCGTTGACGGGCAAAGTGACGGTCAAGTCGGGCCCCGCCGAATTGGAAGTCCCGACCGACGACGATCACGCCTCGGACCGCCAGGACACCGGGTTTTGAGCGATGAACCGGCGACGAAACCTGAGCCGTAGAAGGGGATTTTCCCTTCTCGAAGTCATGGTGGCCGTCGCCCTTTTCGGAGCGGTCGTCACGACGATCCTTTCCGCTCAAGCGGGCCTCGTCGCCGGCAACCAGACCGCGGCCAATATGAGTCAGGCCGTCGCGCTTGGCCGGTGCCGCATGAGTGAGGTCGAGGAGAAGCAGCTCAAGCTCGGATTTCCCGAGATCGAAGAAAAGGACAGCAGCCAGGTCTGCTGCGACGACAAGGAAGTACCGGGTTTTTCGTGCGACTGGCAGGTCGAGCGTGTGACGCTGCCCCAAATCACCGCGCTCGGTGCGGACGGCGGTGCCGGCTCGGTTCTCGGTGGAGGCCTCGGGCTCGACGCCGGGGCGATCGGGAGCGGTCTTTCGAGTTCGTTCGGCGGCGGGGTCGGCTCGCTCCTCAACCCGGCAGGGGGTGCGCAGCTCGACTTCGACGCGGGCCTTCAGAACATCGGTCAGTCGCTGCAGCAATCGTTCGGCGGGGCGGGCGCGTCCGGCCTTCTTTCGATGGTGTTTGCGCTCGTGTACCCCTCGCTCAAGCCGCTCCTCGAAAGCGCGATACGGCGAATCACGGTCGTCGTGCACTGGAGGGAGGGCCTCACCGTCCGCGACTTTTCGCTGACGCAATACGTTACGAATCCGTCGCGCGCCGGATTGCTCGCCGGGATGCTGGACGCGGGCGCCCTCCCGGAGGGCGGCAACCCCGTGAACGTCGGCGGCGGCACGCCGCAGGTGCCGCGATGAAGCGCCGCACGACCGCTGCGACTCGCGGCATGACCATGGTCGAAGTCATGGTCGCCATCGCCGTACTGGCGGGGATCTCCGTACTCATCCACGGAGTAATCCAGTCGCTGTCGCGGGGTAAGAAGGGCGAAGAGCAGCGCGCGGAGCGTGCGCACGAAGGACGCGAGGCGCTCCAACGAATCGTCCGCGACCTTTCGGCGGCGTACCTCTCGTTGCACGTTCCCTCCGTGCAGGCGCTCGTGACGCAAAAGACCGCGTTCGTGGGCCGCAGTTCGCTGCCATTCGACCGGATCGACTTCACGGCTTTCGCCCACATGCGCACAGATCGCGATTCGCACGAGTCCGACCAGGCGGAGGTGGGTTACTTCGTCGTGAGAAACCCGGACTCTCCAGACAAGATGGATCTCGTCCGTCGCGAACAAACCCCCATCGACATCGACCCTCTCAAGGGCGGCATCGTCAACGTCGTCGCCGAGGACGTGGACCAGTTCGACCTGCGCTTCCTCGATCCGCAGACCGGCCAATGGGTGGAGACCTGGGACTCCATGCAGGTTACCGGGCAGCCCAACCGCCTTCCGCTCGAGGTCAAGATCACGCTCGTACTCAACGGAGTCGGCGGCGGCCCACCCTACGCCTATACGACGAAGGTCTTCATTCCCATCCAGCAACCGCTCTCCTTCGGAATTCCCAGGCAATGACGAGCTCCCCCTCCCGGCGAGCGGTTCTTCGCGCGCTCCGCAGAAAGCGCGAGCGCGGCGTGGCCCTCATCATGGTGCTCGGGGCGATCGTCATCATGATCGTGATGCTCGCCGAGCTTCAAGACGACGCCGGGTCGGAGTTCGCGTCGTCCACGGCGGTGCGCGACGAAGTCCAGGCGGAGTACTTTGCCCGGAGCGCGATCAACCTCTCGCGTCTGCTCGTGGCCGCCGAGCCGACCATGCGCAAGGCCATCGCTCCGCTCTTCATGCTCATGAAGCAGACGCCGCCGCAGCTGCCCGTGTGGCAATACGCCGACCGTATTCTCGGCGCGTTCAACGACAAAGAGGCTTCGGAAGACTTCTTCGCCCTTTCGGGGGCCGACACGGCCCTCGGAAAGAACCTTGGCCTCAAGGGAGGCCACTTCGAAGTCGTCATCGTCGACGAAGACTCGAAGATCAACGTGAACATGGGTGCGGCCAACGAAATCGCGCACATTCGACTGGCCAAAGAAATCATGGGCCGGATGGCGCCCATTCAATACGATCCGCTCTTCACCCAGCGCGACTCCACCGGAAACTACAGCGACCGGCTGACGACCTGCGCCGCCATCATCGATTGGCCCGATCCGGACGAGCAGCTCTATTCGTGCGATGTGACGAACGCGCCGTCGTCGAACGCGGCGGAGGACGCGTGGTATCAGCTCCTGCCGAAGCCCTACCGCCGCAAGAACGCCCCGTACGACTCGCTCGAAGAGCTGCACATGGTGCGCGGCGTCACCGACGATTTCTGGGCGACGTTCGTCGATCCGAACCCGACCGATCCACGAAAGCGGGAAATGACGGTCTGGGGCCAGGGGACCGTGAACGTCAACACGGCGAACGCGCTCACGCTCTACGCGATCGTTTGCTCGGGGACGGCCCCGACCTCGGACCTTTGCTCGGACCCCGCGCAGATGCAGCTCTTCGTGATGGGCGTGACCATGGGTCAGGGCATCACGATGGGGGCTCCGCTCTTCAATTCTCCCAACGACTTCATCTCGACCATGAAAGGGCAGGGGACGCTGGGCCCGCTGCTCGCGCTCTTGGGCCTGAAACCGGTGAAGTTTCTCTCCGAGAGCGACTTTGCGAAGAGCATCTCCACAGAGAGCAAGGTCTTTTCGATGTATGCGGTGGGGGTCGTCAAAGGCTATCGGCGCGAAACGCGCGTGAAGATCCATACTGTCGTCGATTTCCGCACGGCGCCGTCGCTGCTCGGCGGCCAAACGGGGGCCCCGCCGACCGGCTCCACGGCCGCCGGAACGACGGGCGCGGGTTCGACGTCTTCGCAGGAAGCGAACGCGATCGCCCTCGCGCTCCAGCCGAGCGTGGGCGGTCAAGTGCTCTTTTACGACATCGAGTAGGCGAGGAGAACGGCGGACATGCCGACGTGGTTGGGCATCGACATCGGGAGCACGAGCGTGAAGGCGGCGTTGATCCGCTCCGCGTACCGCAAGATCGCGCTCGCGCGCCTCGCTACCGCCGAGGTCGCAGCCAGTGGCGGGAACGTGGAGGCGATCCGGGCGGCGGTAAAGCAGGTGATGGAAGGAGAGGCGCACCCCGCCGACGCGATGGCCGTCGCGATCGACGGGTCGCGAGCGGCGATTCATCGTCTCGTTCTTCCGGCGACCGCACAGAAACAGCTCGCGGACGTGCTCACGTACGAGCTCGAGTCGCAGGTGCCGTTCGATCTCGAGAGCGCGGTGTTCGACTGGCGGCTGCTCGAGCACGGGGCCGAGCGCGGGGAGCTTCCCATCGTCGCGGCGGTCGCACGTATCGAGGACGTTCGAGCCCGAATCGACCTCGTGCGAGGGGCGATTGCGCAGGAGCCGGAACGGGTCGCGGTCGGCGCCTTCGCGCTCGCCGGGCTCGTTCCCTACGTGGCGGTGCTTGGGGAGGAGGAGGCGGTCGCCATCGTCGACCTCGGCGCCAAGACGAGCGAAGTTCTCGTGCTCGAGCGCGGAGAGCCGCTGTCGGCTCGAACGCTCTCTGCGGGGACGGAGGGGTTGCCCGGAACGGCGCCGCAGCTCGCGCGGGACATCGGCATGACGTTCGCCGCGCACCGCTCGCGCGGGGGAGCGGCGCCGGGCAGTGTGTACCTCTGCGGCGGAGGGGCGTTCATCGCGGGCGCCGAGGGTTTCCTGTCGAGCGCGCTCGAGATGCCGGTGCGCATCCTCCCGGAGCCGACGATCGACCTGAGTTCGATCGGTGCCGATCGCGCGCAGGAGTTGCCGCGTTATGCCAAAGCGGTTGCGCTGGCTCTGTCGCTCGCCGGGCGAGGCGCAGGGATGAACCTGCGACGCGGCCCGCTCGCGTTCGAGCGCAGCTTTGCGTGGGTGCGCGAGCGAATTCCGATCTTGGCGGGCCTGGCCTCGACCATCCTCGTGAGCTTCGGCTTCAGCGCGTGGGCGCGCCTTCACGCGATCCATGCCGAACACGACGCGCTCGAGAGCGCGCTCGGCGCGGTCACCAAGGAGGTGTTGGGCACGGAGGCCACGACGGCGCAGGACGCCCAGGACTTGCTCGCCAAGGAAGTGGCGCTCACCGACGAAGACCCGATGCCGCACGCCGATGCCTTCGACGTGATGGTCCGCCTGTCGGACGCCATCCCTTCGTCGATGAAGCACGACATCGACGAACTCGACATCCAGAAGGGCCACGTGGTCGTACATGGCGTCGTCGGAGCGATCGCCGACGCCAACGCGATCGCCTCGACACTTTCGGACGACAAGTGTCTCAACGACGTGAAGATAAAGAGCACGACGCAAGCGGTCGGCGGGGATAGACAGAAATACGTCCTCGAACTCGACCTGAAGTGTCCGGAGGACGTCAAGAACCTTCCCAAGAAGAAGGGTGACTCGTCCACCAGCGCCGCCGCGAGCGGCTCCGGGAGCAAGTGAGATGGCCGGCCCCATTCTCGAGATGAGCGCGCGCGAGCGCAGAGTCGTGGGAGCCCTCGGAGCGGTCGGGGCGCTCGTCCTGCTCCTCGCCGTGCCGTTCGGTCTCGAGGCGATCGTGCGATCGAGCGCGTCGGACAACGAAGAGCTCCGCCAGGCCCTCGCCGACGTTCAAGACGCGCGCGGGCGGGTGCGGGAGCGGCAGGCCAAGAAGGACGCGATTGTCCTTCGCTACGCGAAGAAGGCGCCGTCGCTCGCGGGCTACCTCGAGCCCGGGGCTCGCCAACAGAAGCTCGAGGTCACCGACTCGACGCCGCTACCGGACGTGCCCCATGGAAAGCGTTATGTGGAGCATGGGACCAACATTCACCTCAAGAAGACGGGAATGCTGGCGTTCGCGAAGTTCCTCGAGTCCATCGAGGAAAGCGGGTATCCGGTGGCCGTCAATCGCCTGAACATCCGCAAGCGAAGCGGAGAGAACGATTCGTACGACATCGAGATCGGCGTATCGTCGTACGACCGCACCGAAGTGGCGCCGGCGGGGAGTTCGAAGCCGTGAAGGAACGACTCCTGAAATACGCCCAGCACGCGAAGTGGGTGGGGTATCCTTTGTTTTATCTCGCCTGCTTGATGGTCTTTGCCGCGCTGACGTTTCCATACGGCAAATTGAAAGAGCACGTGATCGGCGCCTTCAACGCCCAGCAGCACGCGACGGGAGGCAACCAGGAGCTGCAGATCGACGAGATGAGCGGCTACTGGCTGAGCGGCGCTCGCGTGAAGGGGGTTCGCCTCTTCACCGCCTCCACCGAGCCCGGCCAACCCCCTCAAAAGATCGAGATCGAGGACGCGACATTCCGCTACGGGATTCTCTCCTCGCTCTTCGGGGGCAGCACCATGTCCTTCGACGCGCACGCGTTCGGCGGTGAATTGAGTGGTTCGTACGAAACCAGCGGAAAAGACCAGTCCCTGGCTCTGTCGCTCGACGCGATCGACATCAGTCGGGTCGAACCGCTCGTGCGGGTTCTCGGCGTTCCTCTGCAAGGAAATATGAGCGGGTCGGTCGACTTGAAGATGCCCGACGGGCGCATGTCCAAGGCCACCGGGTCGGTGTCGCTCGTGGTGAGCGACGTCGCAGTGGGTGACGGCAAGGCCAAGATCAAGGGGGCGCTCGCGCTTCCCACCATCCACGTTGGAACGATCACGGTCGGGGGAGAAGCCAAAGACGGGCTCCTCAAGATTACGAAGTTGGCCGCAGGGGGCAAAGACCTGGACTTGCAGGGTGAAGGTCGGATAACGATGCGCGACATTTCCTCCGAGTCGCTCTGCGACACGCAAGTGCGGTTCCGGATCAACGACGCGTACCGTGGTCAGAGCGATATTACGAAGAGTCTTTTCGGCGCTCCGGGCTCGAACGCGCCCCCGCTCTTCGAGCTCGCGGACCCCCGCATCAAACAATCGAAGCGCGCGGACGGATTCTACGCTTGGACCATGCGAGGGCCCCTGAGCCGGTTGGACGTCATACCGGCGCTAGGCGCCGGGGCCGCACCGTTGGCCACCCCCTGACCGGGCCTGCAGTCTGCTTGACAGTGTAGGGCCGCCGAGACTTCCTTATGGGCCGATGCCTCGTACCCGCTTGCGCGCCTTCACGCGGCCGGCTCTGCTAGCCGTCTCCATCGTCTGGCTCGTGCTTCCTTTCGGGGCCGGGGCCGCATCCGCGAGGGAGCCCTCGGATGAAGACACGCGCGCCGCAGTGGTGCGCATCGAAGTCTCGCGCGCGGGACCCGACTGGACGGCGCCGTGGAAGCTCTTGCCACCGCAATCTGTCTCCGGCACCGGCTTCTTGATCGAAGGCGACCGCCTGCTCACCAACGCGCACGTCGTTCGGGACGCTCAGCAAGTGACCGTCAAGAAGAACGACGGCTCCGCTCCGGCGCTCGCGACCGTGGAGGCCGTGGACGACGGTTGCGACCTGGCGCTCCTGCGCGTTCCAAACAAGTCGTTTCTCCGGGGATTGCGTCCCCTTCGGATCGGCGATCTCCCCCAAATTGGTTCGGGTGTCGTCACGTATGGCTACCCGCTCGGGGGCCTGGAGCTCTCGACGACTGCGGGCGTCGTCTCGCGCGTGGAGCACGGGGCGTATCTCGAGGGTCTGTCGAGACACCTCGTCGTCCAGACCGACGCCGCGATCAATCCCGGCAACAGCGGCGGTCCCGTAGTGCAGCACGGTGCGGCCGTTGGGGTCGCGTTCCAATATGTCACGAGCGCGCAGAGCGTCGGCTTTTTCATCCCCGGTCCCATCGTCCGACATTTCCTCGACGACTTCCTGGACGGCCACTACGCAGGCTTTTCGGACCTCCCCCTTCGCGTCTTGCCCCTGAACTCGCCGGCGTACCGACGCGAGCGCAAGCTCCCGGACGCGAGGAGCGGCGTGGTCGTCCAAGAGGTAGCTCCGGGCAGCGATCTGAGTATGGCGCTGGCGCCGGGCGACGTGCTCATGTCGGTCGACGGACAGCGCGTGGCCGACGACGGCACGTGCATGTTGGGGGCCGCGCGCGTTCCGTTCTTTCACGTGGTGGACATGAAGTCGCTCGGGCAGCGCGTCCGATTCGAAGTTTGGCGTGACGGAAGGGCCGTCCGGGTGGAGTGGAAAGCCAGTCAATTTCTGCCGTGGGCTCGTCTTCGACAGGCGCAATCCAAGCCGAGGTACCTCGTCTACGCGGGCCTGCTCTTCGTCCCCGCGACGCTCGAGTATTTCGCTGCGACGCGCCCTTCCGGGGCGCGGAGAGCGGCCATCCTCCACGAGCTCGCGTTCCGGTCGTGGGAACCCCCTGCGGACCTCGACCACGAGGTGGTCCTGCTTGCGCGGGTCTTCAGCAATCCGGTCAACGCAGGCGTCGATCCGTCGGTACCTTTGGTGGTCGACCGCGTGAATGGCCAGGGCATTCGAAATCTCGCCGACCTTGCGCGTGTTCTCGACGAGAGTCCGCAAAAGCAAGACATCTTCGAGTTCGCGCCGTTTCACCACATCGAAGCCATCGATCACGAGCAAGCGCGCGCCGCTCGAACGTCGATCCTCACGACCTATGGCATCAGTGATGACAAGAGCCTGTAGAACCTGGACTCTCGTCGTGGCCGGCCTCGCCGAGGCATGTGTCCACCACGAAGCGCCGAGACCCGTCGCGGCCCAACCCGTCTGGACGCCGCCGCAGCCCTCTCCCGCTCCCCCGGAGCCCTCTCGCTCCGTCGTCCTCGTGCATGTCGACGGGGTCGATGTCGATTGGAACGCGCCTTGGGGCTCGGGAAAGCCCTGGACGCGCACGTTGACCGGCCTCGCAGTCGATGGCGGCAGGATCCTCGTCAGCGGGTGGGGATTGCGCAACCATCGGCACGTGGAGGTGCAGAAGGCCGGGAGCATCGCGCGCGTGCCGGCCAAAGTTGCCCTCTTCGACGCAGACGCGGGACTCGCCGAGCTCACCGTCGACGACCCGGCGTTTTGGCAAGGCCTGTCGCCGGCCGTGTTGTCCGGTGCGCTGCCCGGTCTGCGTACCGTGAAATTGCTCCACGCCGTCGCGGAGGGGATGCGCGTGGAAGCGTCCGACGGCGCGGTCACCCGCTTCGAACTGAGCGGCCGCTGTGAGTTCGTTCACATGAAGATCTCGCAGGTCGACACGCAGCGCGTCGGAATCTCGGACGTCGTCGTCGCAGACGGGACGATCGCCGGGTTGGTGACGAATGCATCCAACGGGGAAGCATACGCCGTCGGTTCGCGCACCCTGATCGACTTTGCGAACGAGGCCGCGCATCCGCCCTATCGAGGCTGCGCCACGGCCGATTTCATCGGGCAAAAGCTGTCGAATCCCGTTCTGCGCGGCTCTCTCGGCCTCGGTCCCGGCGACGGGGGTTGGCTGGTCAGCGAGGTTTGGCCGCTGGGCAGCTCGAGCGGCGCGCTCGAGCGGGGCGACGTCCTTCTCTCGGTGGGGGACACGAAGGTCGACAGCGACGGCACGTACCTCGACCCGGCGGCGGGGCGGCTCTCTTGCCCCGCGCTCTTTTCGCAGGGACATCATCCCGGCGATGTGATCCCTGTCCAGGTGCTGCGACATGGCGAGCGGCGGTCCGTGAACGTCCAGTTGAAGCGCTGGCCCGGCGACCAGACCCTCGTGCCCTGGTATGCCCCGGAGTCGAACGGATACGCGGTTCGGGGCGGCCTCGTTTTCCAACGGCTCTCGCACGAGTACCTGCTCACCTTTGGAAAGGACTGGGAGTCCAAGGTACCCCCTCGGGTTCTCGAACCATTTGAGCTCGAGCGATGGGCTTCGTCGGCCGAGAGGCAGGGCATCATCGTGCTCACCGGTGTGCTGCCCGTCGCCGCCACCCTCGGCTACGAGCACATCTCAAACCTCATCGTCGACCGCGTCAACGGCGTTCCGGTGTGGTCGCTCGACGAGGTGCGCGGGGCCTTCGCGCACCCCGCGGGCGGGTATCACGTCGTGACGTTCGCCCCTGGCCAGAGCGTTCAGCGCATCGTGCTCGACGTTCAAGAAGCGAAAGCGGCCGACGCCAGCATCCGTGCCAAGTACCACGTCGAGGAAGAAGGCGTCGGGCCCGCCATTTCGCAGTGAAGTCAGCGGCGCCGGCCGAGACCCCGGGATCGTTCGCGCAACCGCTCGAGCAATGCGTCTCGGTCGCGCGACAATCGAGGCGGCGCCTCTTCGGACGGTGGCGGGGCAGGATCTTCCTCGACCAACGTGATGGGGGGAGCGGGCAGCGACGGCGACTCCGGCATCGCGGGGAGCGCGGAGGGACGCCGTCGGTCGCGCATCGCCGTGGCCCGGTCGACGAGCGCCTTCGATCGTGTATCGAGCCGAGTGAAGCGGAGCGTGAGTCCGCCCGTCCCGAAGTGAGCGTCCGGCTTGTAGCCGACGACGCGACCCTCGCCCCGCAAGACCGCCTGCCCGGATGCGAGGACGAGCTCGAACCGCAGAACGAGACCGGGCGGCCGAGAGGGCGCGCCGAGGAGCGTAATGCTCGTGCGGGTCAGCGTCTCCAGCTCGTTCTCGAGGAGTTCGTCCTCGGTTTCGAACGGGCGTGCGACGCGGATTGCGACGGGCGGGAGCGAATCGGCCACAGAACGTGAGGATACGACGGGGCACGCTTGCTTGGCGAGTCGCCGTCAGCGTGCTACGCGCCGGCTTGCCTGCGGGCAGTACGCAATGGCGAGAAGAGCGAAAGTGATCGTGGTCGGGTCGGGCGCCCGAGAGCACGCGCTGGCCGCGGCGCTTGCCGGCGCCGCACACGAGGTCCTCGTCGCCCCCGGCAACGCGGGCAGCGCGGCGGTCGGTCGAAACGTGCCGGTTCGCGTGGACGACGTCGACGGAATCGTCCAACTGGCCGCGGCCGAGCGCCCGGATCTCGTCGTAATCGGTCCCGAGCTCCCGCTGGTCCTCGGCGCCGTGGACGCCCTCGTCGCGCGCGGGGTGACCGCTTTCGGTCCGAGTCGAGCCGCGGCTCGACTCGAGGCATCGAAGGCCTTCATGAAGGGATTCTGTAAACGCTACAGCATCCCGACCGCGCCGTTCGCCGTCTTCGACGACCCCGACGCGGCGCAACGACACCTGCGGGATCACGCGCAGGATCGAGGCCCGTCCGCCGCTCCGTTGGTCGTCAAAGCCGACGGGTTGGCCGCCGGCAAGGGGGTCGTCGTCGCCGACACCGTCGACGAAGCTTGCGCCGGAATCGACCGCATCATGCGCGGGCGCGAGTTCGGCGACGCGGGACGCGTTCTCGTGCTGGAGGAGCGACTTTCGGGAGAAGAAGCAAGCTTCCACGTCGTTTGCGACGGAAAGCGCGCCGTGGCCTTGGCGTCGGCGCGAGACCACAAGCGTGTCGGAGACGGCGATCGCGGCCCGAACACGGGCGGCATGGGCGCATACGCGCCTTCTGGCGCCGTGACCTCGGAGGTGCGGGCGATCGTCATGCGGGACGTCGTCGAGCCCACACTGGCGGGTATGGCCGCCGAGGGCGCCCCGTTTCGCGGCGTGCTTTTCGTCGGACTGATGATCGAGCACGGCATCCCGCGGGTGCTCGAGTATAACGTGCGCTTCGGCGACCCGGAGGCCACCGTGCTCGTGCCCATGTACGACGGCGATTGGTTCGAACTTCTCGAAGGAGCCGCGCTCGGCGATCTGTCGCGCGTGCAGGCGGGCACCGCCCCCGGCGCCGCCCTGTCGGTGGTGATGGCAGCGGCCGGTTATCCCGGCAAGCCGCGGACGGGCGACGCCATCGAGGGGCTCGACGCGCCGCTGCCGCCAGGGACATTCGTGCGACACGCCGGTACGGCCCGATCCCCGGACGGCCGCGTCGTCACGAGCGGCGGTCGGGTACTGACGGTCGGCGCGTATGCGCCGACGCTCGACCAGGCGGCACGGAGCGCGTACGACGCCGTTGATCGCATCCGCTGGGAAGGGGAGCACCATCGCCGCGACATCGGCCGCATCCTCCCAGTTGTCAGCGAAGGGAAATAGGTCATGGCCGAAATCGCCCCGCTCACGCCGCTCCGTTACGATATAAGCCGCCTCTCCGGCGGTCTCGCCAGCGTCCTCTCTCCCCCGTACGACGTCATCTCTCCAGCCGAACGCGCCGAGCTGGCCGCGCGGGACCCGCACAACATCGTGCAGCTCATTCTGCCCGACGGCGAAGGGGACACGAAATACGCCCACGCCTCCGAGGTCTTGGCGCGCTGGCGCGCCGAGGGCGTTTTGGTGCGCGACTCGGAGCCCTCGTTCTATCGCTTCGATCAGACGTTTCTGCCGCCGGGGGCCCCCGGCGCGCGTCCGATCGCGCGGCGTGGCTTTCTGGCCCTCGTCAGGGTGGTGCCCTTCGACCAGCGCATCGTCTTGCCGCACGAGCGCACGCTCTCGGGTCCCAAAGAGGACCGCCTCAAACTCTTCCGAGCGACCGGTACGAACTTGAGCCCTGGATTCATGCTCTATCGCGATCCGCACGGGAAACTCGACGGCCCGCTCGCCGAAGGAGAACCTCTCGCGGAGGTGGATACGCCCGACGGTATCCACCACGCGCTCGCACGGGTGCGGTCGGGCCCCGCTCTCCGCGCGATCGTCGACGGCGTCGCGCGCTCGACGCTCCTCATCGCCGACGGCCACCACCGATACGAAACCGCGCTTCGGTACTCCGGGGAGGTCTCTTCGGCGCACCCCGGCGCCCCTCCGCGCGCAGAGCATCGCTACTTCCTGACCTTTCTCGTCAACGGCGACGATCCCAACCTCGTCGTCTTTCCGACCCATCGTCACGTGCACTCGCTCGTCGCATTCTCTTTCGACGACTTCGCGCGGCGAGCCCGCGACACGTTCGTCGTCACCGAGCTCTCGCGAGGAGCAGAGGCAGAAGAAATCGTGAGCGCCCTTCGCCTGGCCGGTGATCGCGGACCCAGCGTGGGGGCCGCGGGGGCTGACGGTCGCGTCATCGTTCTGACGCTGCGCGACGATGCGCACCTCGACTCCCATCCGACCCTGGGGACCAAGCCGGCCGTCCTCCGGAAGACGGACGTGACCCTTCTGCACGCGGGTATCCTCGAGCACATTCTCGGCATCACGCCGCAAGCGCAAGCCGCAAAGACGAACCTATTTTATCCGCAGGACGCGCGGGCCGCGCTCGGGGCGCTGCGCAGCGGAACTGGGAACGTGCTCTTCCTCATGAACGCGACGCCCGTGGCCCAGGTTCGCGAGGTGGCGGAAGCGGGCGAAGTGATGCCGCAGAAGAGCACTTTCTTCTATCCGAAGGTGCCGACCGGTCTGGCAATCCACACGCTGGATCCGGCTCGTTTGGTCGCCAGTGTGTAGGCAACGTCACTACGTGACGGCCCCGGTTGAGGCGGCGCGATCCTTGCTCCCGCTTGCAGTGGCGCGCGAGAAATGGCGTGCTTAGGATGGCTGAAACGCAGCCGACATTCTTCCCAAGGGCGCGTCGCATCAGCGCCTATCGCGAGAGGTAGCGAGAAAATGTCCGAGAAGAAGCAGACCCCCGCACGAGAGGAAGACGAGGCAATCCAGTTCGGCGACGAATTACCCGTCTTGCCGATCCGCAATGCAGTCCTTTTCCCGGGCGCCGTTGCGCCCTTCGACGTGGGCCGCGAGAAGTCTGTCGCGCTCGTGGAAGACGTGGACAACCTGACGGCGCCCGTCATTGCCATCTTTGCGCAGCGGGACCCGTCGACCGACGATCCGGGGAAAGACGACTTGCATCATGTCGGCTGTGCAGCGCGCGTGCTCAAGGCGCTCAAGCACAGCTCGGGCAACTATTCGCTGATCCTGCAGGGGCTCACGCGGATACGCCTCGACACGATGACCCAGACCGGTCCCTACCTCAAAGCGAAGGTGAGCCGGCTGCCCGAGCAGAATGCCGCGGACGACGAGGCCGAAGCGCTGAGCATGAGCCTGCGGGACATCGCCAAGCAGGTGATCCAGCTCATGCCCGAGCTTCCTCGGGAAGCCGGGTCGCTCATCGACTCGATTCAGGCTCCGGGAGCTCTCGCGGATCTGGTGGCGGGCAATCTCGACGCCCCGGTGGACGAGAAGGCTTCGCTGCTCGAGATGATCGACGTCAAAGAGCGCATTCGAAAAGTGCTCAAGCTTCTGACGCGGCAGCTCGAGATCCTCAAGATGCGCGAGCGCATCAACTCCCAAATCAAGGAGGAGATGGGGAAAAACCAGCGCGAATACGTGCTGCGCCAGCAGCTCAAGGCCATCAAGGAGGAGCTCGGGGAGGACGAAGGCGATCAAGGGGACCTCGACGGCATCGAGGAGCGAATCGCGAAGGCCAACCTCCCGCAGGAAGCCGAGCAGGTCGCCAAGAAGCAGCTCAAGCGTCTGCGCAACATGCAGGTCGGAAGCGCCGAATACACTGTCGTGCGCACGTACCTCGACTGGATTCTGGACCTGCCTTGGCACGTCCAGACGCCGGACAACATGGACATCGGTGCCGTGCGCAAGGTCCTCGACGAGGACCACTACGGGCTCGAGAAGGTCAAAAAGCGGATCCTCGAATACCTCGCGGTGCGCAAGCTGAAGAAGGACAAGAAAGGCCCGATCCTCTGCCTCATCGGTCCGCCCGGTGTCGGCAAGACGTCGCTCGGCCGCAGCATCGCACGCGCGCTCGGACGAAAGTTCGTCCGCATCTCGCTCGGCGGCGTTCACGACGAGGCGGCAATCCGTGGTCACCGGCGCACGTACGTCGGCGCGCTCCCCGGGCAGATCATCCAGGGAATGAAGAAAGCGGGCACGATCAACCCCGTCTTCATGATGGACGAGGTGGACAAGATCGGTCACGACTTCCGCGGCGACCCGGCCGCGGCGCTCCTCGAGGTGCTCGATCCCGAACAGAACAACACGTTCGCGGACCACTACCTCGAGATCCCGTACGACCTCTCAAACGTGATGTTCGTCGCCACGGCGAACATCGCCGATCCGATCCCGGCGCCGCTTCGCGACCGCATGGAGATCCTCGAAATCCCCGGCTACACGCGGCGCGAAAAGCTCGCGATCGCCCGCCGGCACCTGGTTCCGAAGCAGCTCGAAGAGCACGGAATCACCAAAGAGATGCTCGACATCACCGATCCGGCCGTCGATCTCGTCATCGACACGTACACCCGCGAAGCCGGCGTGCGGACGCTCGAGCGTCAGATCGCCAGCATCATTCGCGGGGTGGCCGTGAAGATCGCCGAAGGGGATACGACGGCACGCAAGATCGACGGCGAAGAGCAAGTGCGCGAGTTCCTCGGGCCGCAGAAGTTCACCAGCGAAGTGGCGGAGCGAACGGAAGAAGCGGGAGTGGCGACGGGGCTCGCGTGGACGAGCGTCGGCGGCGAGATCCTGTTCATCGAGGCGACGCGCATGTTCGGGTCCGGCAAGCTGCAACTGACCGGGCAGCTCGGCGACGTCATGAAGGAGTCTGCGCAGGCAGCGCTGTCGTACGTCCGTACGAACGCCGAGCGCTACGGCATCGCCAAAGACTTCCTCGAGAAGAGCGACATCCACATCCACATCCCGGCCGGTGCGATGCCGAAGGACGGGCCGAGCGCGGGCGTCACGATGTTCACGGCGCTCGTGTCGATGCTGACCGGGATCCGCGTCCGTCACGACGTAGCCATGACCGGCGAGATTACGCTCCGCGGGCGCGTTCTGCCCATCGGTGGTCTCAAAGAAAAGGTGCTGGCGGCACACCGAGCCGGAATCAAGCGCGTGCTCGTCCCGGAGCGCAACAAGGCCGATCTCGACGAAGTCCCCGCCGAGGTCAAAGGCGAGCTCGAATTCGTGTTCGTCAGCAAAATGGACCAGGTCCTCGAAGCGGCGCTCGAGGAGATGCCGAAGCCCAAGCCTGAAGAGAAGGCGGCGCCCCAGCCGATTCCGTCAAACTAGAAGAAGGCCCTGGCTGGTCCTTTTCTCCAAGGCCGAGCGTCTTCTAGACGTTCAAGGATATCGCATTCGACTTCTGTCGCGGGCCCGGGTTCGCCGCTTCATCGCAAGCTTGAACGCGTCCGAAGGGCTCCTCGCGGCTACGCTGCGCCCTTTTCTCGAGCCGCGTCCGTTGTAAGCTCGCGCGATGAAACCGATTCGTGTGGGGCTCCTCGGCTGCGGCACCGTTGGAGGCGGCGTCCTTCGGCTTCTTCGCGAGAGCTCGGAGTACGTCGCGCAAAGCATCGGTGCGCCGCTCGAAGTGGCGCGGGTTCTCGTTCGGGACACTGGAAAAGAGCGCGGCGCGGCGCTCGACCGAGGGCTTCTCACCACGGATCCCGAAGCGCTCCTCGGTGACCCGACGATCGACGTGTTCGTCGAAGTCATGGGGGGCGTCGATCCGACGCGCGGCTACGTCGAGCGAGCCATCGACACGAAGCGGAGCGTGGTCACGGCCAACAAGATGCTCCTCGCCAAGCACGGCCCGGCTCTCGTCGACCGCGCCGTGGCGAACGGCGTGGACCTGGGCTTCGAAGGGTCGGTCGGGGGGGGGATTCCGGTCGTGCGGGTGCTTCGCGATGCGCTCGCGTGCGATTGGGTCGTGCGACTCGAGGGGATCGTCAACGGAACATGCAACTACGTGCTCACCCGGATGCACGACGACGGGTTGGCGTTCGACGTCGCCGTACGCGAAGCGCAGGAAAAAGGGTACGCCGAGGCCGATCCGAGCCTCGACGTCGACGGTCACGACGCGGCTCACAAGCTCGTCGTCTTGGCGATGCTGGCCTTTGGCGCGCGCGTGGACGCCGAGCGTGTCCCCACCGAGGGAATCCGGGGCATCGATCCGATCGACCACCGCTTTGCCGAGAGATTCGGCTTCGCCATCAAGCACATGGCCATTGGCCGCGAGCGCGGCGACGGGATCGAGCTACGGGTCCATCCCGCGCTGGTTCACCGCGACACGCCGCTCGCGAACGTCGGCGGCGTGCTCAACGCCATCGCCGTCGAGGGGCGCGCGCTCGGTCCGTGTCTTTTGTCGGGCCGTGGCGCGGGCGACATGCCGACCGCGGTGAGTGTCGTGGCCGACGTCCTCGACGTGGCGCGCGCGAGGCTGAGCGGTGTCGCGGGCCTGGCCACGCGGAGCATTCAGACCAAGATGCGTCCGCTCGCGTCCATCGACGAAGTCCGGACCCGCTATTACCTGCGCTTTCAGGCCCACGACCGACCGGGAGTTCTGGCGCGCCTCGCCGGTGCCTTGGGCGACGCCGGCGTCTCGATCGAGCAGATGGTCCAGGAGAGTGGGGGTGGATCGAGCGGGCTTCCGGTGGACATCGTCATGCTGACGCACGAAGCGGTGGAGCGCGACGTACGTCGCGCTCTCGACGCGATCGCCCACAGCGGCGTGGCCGCTTCGTCGCCGCGGCTCATTCGGATTCTATAGGTCGACCTGCTCGACTTCGCCGACCTCTCCTCCGAGGAAGCGGGCTGCAGTCTCCCGAAACGTCCGGGGAAGGTCGGTCACGAGCAGCTGGACCACCGCCTTGCCCTCCGATTGGCGAGCCATCCCTCGCGCCTCGAGGAAAGCGCGGACGCCGGCGGCCATCGCGGTCGCGCTGTCCACGACCGTGACGTCCGGGCCGATGCGCGCGCGCACCTCGGCCTCGATGACTTCGCGCAAGAGCGGATAGTGGGTGCACCCGAGCAGGACGACGTCTGCTCTCGCGAGCGCCAGCGGCTCGATGTACCGGCGCACCACGAGCCGCGGCACGTCACCCGCCGTCCAGCCCTCCTCGGCGAGTGGAACGAGCAGGGGCGCCGCTTGCCCGATGACTTCGGCGCGAGTCGACACCTGCGCCACGGCCCGGGGATACGCCCCCGACGCGATGGTCCCGGCCGTTGCAAGAACGCCGATGCGCCCCGTGCGCGTCGCGGCGACGGCGGCCCGTGCCCCGGGCTCGATGACGCCGAGCACCGGGATGTCGAGTTCGACCCGGAGCCGCTCGGGCGCAACCGCGCTCACCGTGTTGCATGCGACGACGATTGCCTTGACCTTGCGCGCAACGAGATGCCGCGCGCACCCGAGTGCGTACTTGATCACGGTGGTCGCGCCCTTGGTCCCGTACGGCACCCGGGCGGTGTCTCCCAAGTACACGATGTTCTCCGAGGGCAAGGCCTCGCGCAGCGCACGCACCACCGTGAGGCCGCCGAGACCGGAGTCGAAAACGCCCAGCGGGGCATCGGTGTCGACGGCCGTCAACGGCTCATGCCCCGGGCGCGTCGGGCGTCGCCCGCCCCGATCACGAGGTCGAGTACGGCCATGCGCACCGCGATCCCCGCCTCGACTTGGTCGAGGATGACGCTCTGCGGGCCGTCCGCAACCGACGAGGCGATCTCGACGCCTCGGTTGATCGGCCCCGGGTGCATGACGATCGCGTCTGGCTTGGCGCGACCCATCACGCGGTCGTTCAGTCCGAAGGTGCGGGCATACTCGCGAGTGCTGGGGATCATCGCTCCCGCGAGCCGCTCGGTCTGGATGCGCAATGTCATGACGACGTCGGCGCGGTCGAGCGCGTCTTCCAGCCTAGCGACGACGCGCACGGTGGGTCCGAGGGCTTCGGCCGCCCGCGGCATGAGGGTGCGCGGTCCGCAGAGCCGAACCTCCGCTCCGAGCGCGCCGAGCAAGAGGGCATTGGAGCGGGCGACCCGTGAGTGAAGGATGTCTCCACAGATGGCCACGACGAGCCCCTCGAACCGCTTTCCCTTGCGACCGATGGTGAATGCGTCGAGAAGGGCCTGCGTAGGATGCTCGTGCGAGCCGTCCCCCGCGTTCACGATCGACGCGCCGATGTGGGCCGACACGAAGTCAGGCGCCCCCGACGCGGGGTGCCGGAGCACGATGGCGTCTGCGCGGAGCGCTTCGAGGTTACGCACCGTATCGAGAAGGGTTTCCCCCTTGGTGATGCTCGAAGTCTGGGGAGTGACGTTGACGACGTCGGCGCCGAGGCGCTTGGCCGCCGCTTCGAACGAAGTGCGCGTGCGCGTCGAGGACTCGAAGAAGAGGTTGACGACGGAGCGCCCGTGAAGCACGCGCGCGTTCTTCGCCTCGTCGCGCGGCATGGAAAACCACCGCCGCGCCGCGTCGAGCACGTGGAGAATGTCGTCGCGCGAGAGCTGCGCAATACCCAGCAAATGACGGTGGGTCCACATGGCGATGCGATTGGCGCCACTTTCCGCGACGCGCGCGCCGGCTGTCAATGTCGGTCCGCCTTCCTGGTCTTCCCCGAACTCTCGCTCGTGAACGGGGTTAGTTCAGGTACCGCTTGTCCTTCGGCGGTGTGCGCTTCTTCAGCGCTTCGTCGATTCCGCCGCTGACGATGCGAAGCGGGGGCGCGCCGGGACGCGGGCGGCGCTTGGTCGGCGTCGTGGACAAAATGTCGTTCACGCGCACGCCGGACGAACGCCGGCGAAGAGCGGCCAGGCGCAACCGCAGCCATGTGGCGCGAGCGAGCGAAGGCGAGCCTCCGAATAAGAGCCCGGCTACGACGCCGCCGAAGGGCGCGACTACGCCCTCCGGAATTCCCGCAGGGTACACCAAGTCGAGCGTGCAAAATCCGATCGTCACCCAGAGCAAGGTGGTCGCACGCACGGGCAGGACCAAGAAGAGATTGACCGTCGAGTCCCGAAACTCGCGCGACCACGCGACGGCGATGCCCGTGATCGCCGCCATCGGGCCAAAGACGTGGTCGGGATGAAAGCGCGCCTGCGCATCGGGCGGCATGATCGCCGCGGCCGCGATCGTGGCTAGATTGCCGCAGAGGATGGCGATTCCGAAGAACCGCGCGAACCGCCACGCGCCCCAGCGGTGTTCGAGCGTCGCTCCGAGGAAGTAGACGCCTGCGAGCGAGTAGACGAGGTGAGACCACTGCACCGGGCTCGTGAGCAAGCCCGAGGTGAGCAGTCGCCAGGGCTGCCGGAATGCGAGGTCGAGGTCGCACTCGAGAGCCTGAAAAACGTGTTCTCCGCCGGGGACCCAGGTGGCCAAGAAAGCGCTGAACACCCCGAGCGCAGTCATTGCCCCGAGGACGGCCCATAGCGCCGGTCCCGGCTTGGGGAACGCAAAGGTCGCCTGCTGGCGGTTCATCATCCAACTTTTAGTGTCGCACGCGCGTGGCCGCCAGGCACGTGGCTCACGGTGCCCTCAGTCCGTAGCGCTTGAGTCAGCGGCACTCGGCGCGGCGTCGATTGCACCGGCTTCCACTGCGCCAGCGTCGCCCACGCCCGCTTCGGTCGGCTCGTTGGGCTCGAGAGCGCTGCATGTCGTGATCGAGGGAACACCCTGAATCTCGGTCACCGTGCATGTCGCGGTCCAGTTGGCCGCCGCTTTCCACGGAAACACGTCGCCCGCGTCGTCGCCGGGGCACGGCAGCGTGTTCGGCGGGCAGAAAAGCGCGTCTGGGAACGACGAGCGGTTGTAGGCCAACACCGACACGGCGAAGGCGACGCTGCCCCCGTCCGGAGAAGGAAGATTCGAGAATACGCCGTCGGTGAAGCAGTCGAAGACGCCGGAGGTGACGAACGCTGGTCCCGCGTCGGACGTCGTCGAGACGATCACCGCGTACTTGTACACTTGGTCGGTTCCGGTCCCGCATCCGTGGCCGGCGACGATCGTTTGGGCCGGAATGAAAATGCCGGTCGGCGGCGTGTATCCCGTGCTGGGGGCGCTCGTTGCGCAGCCAATGGCCGCGCTGGCGAGGAAGACCGCGCACGTACGAAGGGGGCGCGCGACGATCACGGGAGGACGTTTACGCGCATTGCGGGTCCTGTTCAACCGCTCTCGCCGGCCGCAACGCCGCGCCCGTGGTGTCCCTTGGCGCCGATGACGCGTTCGACGGTGCGCGTCGTCATCGTGCCCTCGATGACTTCGCGGTCGGCTAGGAGCGCCTTGTGCAGATCGATGTTCGTCCGGATGCCGACGACGATGAACTCATCGAGAGCTCGCCTCATGCGAATGATGGCCTCGGGACGGGTCGGCGCGTGCACGATGAGCTTCGCGAGCAGTGAATCGTAGTCGGCCGGGACACGCCAACCGCCGTAGACGCCCGAGTCGACCCGGACCCCCGCCCCGCCGGGCGCATTCCACTCGGTGATGAGGCCGGGCCAAGGTGCGAATGTCTTGGGGTCCTCGGCGTTGATTCGACATTCGATGGCGTGACCACGGAAGCTCCAAGGGCTCGTGTCGGGCAGATCGATCGCTTCCCCTGCAGCCGCGCGAATCTGACACGCCACGAGGTCGAGGCCCGTCACCATTTCCGTCACCGGATGCTCGACTTGAACGCGGGTGTTCATCTCCAGGAAATACAGATCCCGCCGTTCGTCCATGAGAAACTCGAGTGTGCCGAGCGACGTGTATCCGGTTTCGCGCAGCGCCTTTCGGATGACCTCCGCCATCTCCTGTCGCTTGCCGGCGGTCATCGCCGGACTCGGTGCTTCTTCGATCACTTTTTGATGGCGCCGCTGGAGCGAGCACTCGCGCTCACCCAACGTCCATACGTTGCCATGGTTGTCGGCGAACGCCTGAAACTCGATGTGCCGGGGCCGCTCCACGAATTTTTCGCAGTAGACGTCCGGGTTCTTGAAGCCCGATTCCGCCTCGCGCCGCGCGCTCGCGAACGCGTCGGGCATCTCTGCGTCGCTTCGCACGACGCGCATGCCTCGCCCGCCCCCTCCGCCGCTCGCCTTGAGGATGACGGGGTAGCCGATTCGCTTGGCTTCGCGGATGGCCTCCTCGGCGCTTTCGAGGACCGCGCTCCCGGGGAGAAGCGGGAGGCCGAACCGATCGGCGTTCTTTCTCGCCGTGACCTTGTCCCCCCAGGCGCGCATGGCCTCGGGCGTCGGGCCGATGAACGTAATTTCGCACTTGGCGCAGATGCGCGCGAACTCGGCGTTCTCCGAGAGAAACCCGTAGCCCGGATGGATCGCGTCGGCGCCCGTAATCTCCGCCGCGCTGATGATCGCCGGGATGTTCAAATAGCTCTTGGTCGCCGGCGCCGGTCCGATGCACACGGCCTCGTCGGCGAACCGAACATGGAGCGCACGGGCGTCCACCTCGGAGTGCACGGCCACCGTCTTGACGCCGAGCTCGCGGCAGGCGCGCAAAATGCGGATGGCAATCTCTCCGCGGTTGGCGATGAGGATCTTCTTGAACACCCCCTCACGCCTTCTTGATGCGAAAGAGCTTTTGACCGTATTCCACGCTTTTCCCGTTCTGGGCGAAGACTTCGACCACCGTGCCCGAGCACTCGGCCTCGATTTCGTTCATCAACTTCATCGCCTCGATGATGCACAGCGTCTGGCCCGCGCGGACCACCGACCCGACCTCCACGAAGGCCGGCGTGTCGGGCGACGGCGAGCGATAGAAGCTGCCGACGAAGGGACTCGTCACGTCCACCCAATCGCCGTTCGCCGGCGCGCTGTCCGCCCCGGCGCTCGCGCCGGCGGGCGGCACGATCGACTGCGCGATCGGCGACGCGAGCCCCGCGCCCGCAGGCAGGCTGGTGATGCGGACTCCGGCGCGCGTGACGCGCAGCCGTGTTCCCGCTTCCTCGTGCTCGAACTCGGCGATGTCTTTCTCGGCGAGTAGATCGAATAGTGTCCGCAGCTGGTCGACGTCGAGGCTCATGGATCGTGCTGGGGTTCCCGTGTTCGCGCCGCACCTTAGGCCCGAAGCCGTCGGCTGGGAAGCGGATGGTTAGCAGGCTCGCCCTTCACGCGTTCGAACGCCGCAGGACACGCACGAGTCCGTCGAGCGCCAGCTCGTAGCTATCGGGTCCGAAGCCTGCCACGCGCCCGACGCACGCGCGCGCCACGTACGAGCGCCGGCGAAACGGCTCGCGCGCGTCGGGGTTGGACAGGTGGACTTCGACGCACGGCAGCGAGATCGATCGGAGCGCGTCGAGGAGGGCGATCGACGTGTGCGTGTACGCCCCGGGATTGACGATAAGCCCGGCGAAACCGTCGCGCGGCGCGCTCCCCATCCAGTCGAGGATCGTCCCTTCGTGATTCGTTTGCCGGGAATCGATTTCGACATCGAGAGAGCGCGCGCGGGCCTCGAGGCGCGCGTGGATCTCCGACAGCGTCTCGCGGCCGTATACCGAGGGTTCGCGCGTACCGAGGAGCTGCAGATTGGGTCCGGAGATGCAGAGAACGCGCAGGCGGGCGGTCATTCCAGCTCGGCCAAGAGCTTCGGAGCGGCGCTGCGCATCAAGTATCGCCCCTTCCCGAAGTTTCCATCGGGCCGCATCGCGACCGCGAGAAAGTACGAGTCGCCCAGCGTCCGAATGATGGCAATCATCTTGTCGGTACCAATCGCGACTTCTCGAGCACCGCCCGCTTCGAGCGAAGCTGCAGCGCGTTTGATCGAGCCGAGGACGACCCCGAATTCGATTCCGATCGTCGTGATATCGAACGGCGCGTCGTCGAGCGCGTACGACTCCACCGGAATCCCTTCCGAGTCCATGATGAGGCCAGCGACCCCGCCCTCGGTCTTTTCGACGATATCGCGAAGCGTCTCTCGAAACATGGCGTTGGATACGAGGGTAGGGGGGCCCACTCCCTCCGGTCAACGTCGAGTGTGTGTTTCGCGTCGGAGTCGCGACGTTTCGAGCCGCGAAGGGCCCCTGCCTTGACCCTCCGACGATGGGGGGTTTACTTTCCCCGCCCCGGAGTCGCTTCTTGCCGGGACGGAGACGATGCGCGCACGAGCCGGAGATCCGCCCCGTACGATGGCCCAGAAGATCCTCTCGGCGCGCCTGCGCGGCTCTTCCCCGCGGCCAGGACCGGGCGAGATGGCGGAAGTGGCCGTCGACCAAATCGTGCTGGCACGTGCGCCGATGCGCGCCCTCGACGAAGCCGTCGCCGCGGGCTTGAAGAAGGTGTCCGCCGAAGTGGCCATCGCGTACGACGGCCACTGCGTCACCGGCGGCCCTGCTCCGGGCCTCGCTTCCGGCGGAAGAGCGACGGACGACACGGCGGGCGACGACGCACGGACGATGTCGGGGGAAATGCTCGCGCGCGGCCTTCTCGTCGCACGAGCGGGCGTCGGGTATCCGGGGCCCGTCCACCTCGAGCGCTTCGCAAGTCCTGCGCGCCTCTGCGTGACCGACGAGCCACGCATGGCGGGAGTGGGAGGCATCGGGATGCTCACGCTCGTCGTGCCCACGCCGTCGCTGGCGAGCGCGCTTGCGCGCGGTGTCGTCGTCGTGAGGTCTCCCGTGAGCATCCAGGTGCTTCTCGCGGGGCGTCTGCGGCCTTTCGTTTGCGCCCGCGACGTGGCGCTCGAGCTTCTGCGCAGGGGTCTGCCTGCAATCGTGCAGCGTGTGGAAGAGGCGCGCGGCGCGCCCGTCGTGCTCGAATTTGCCGGTCCCAGCATTCGCGCGCTGTCGGTCGGGGAGCGGACCGTCCTCGCCGCGCTCGCGCCCCAAGTCGGCGCGGCCGGCGCGCTCTTCGTGAGCGACGAGCGCACCGAGGTCTTCCTTCGCGACCAGCGGCGCTCCAAAGCCCACCGCGCACTCGCTCCGGACGCCGGGGCGCCCTGCGAAGAAGTCGTGAACCTAGACCTCGGCGCCGTGGATCCACTCGTCCTCGACGAGCAGGCGCACGTACGTTCGGTGCGCGATTTGGCGGGTCGCCCCGTGACGCAGGTGCTTCTCGGCGGGGACGGCGGGACCACGCTTCGCGACCTCCTGGCGGCGGCGACCCTCCTCAAGAGCAAGCGGGTCCCGTCCCGACTCGACTTCTTGGTGGCGGTGCCTTCCAGGCAAATGCTCGAGGCGCTGGCGGGGGCGGGCGCTCTGACGGACCTCATCGCCACCGGCGCGCGCATCGTCGAGCCTGACGCGCGGATTGCGTCGGGCCAGCTCTATCCGCCGCCGCGCGCCGGGGCTGCACTGCGCACGTGCGACCCCGAACCGCACCTTTCTGGTCGGCGCGCTGCACTCGTTGCATCGGCGGAGACGCTGGCGTTTGCGGTCGCGACCGGCGAGGTCGGTGATCCGCGCGCATTCAAGCGTCCGGTGCGAGTGACGGTCCCTCGCGTGCTACCGACCGACGACGTCCTCATCGCTCGCAAAGGAGAACGCGGCGCGGCAACCGGGTCGGCGTCGGCCGGTAAGACCGATCCGGAGCGGACCGCGTGGCGCGTCGCGCAGACGCTCCAGCTCGTGGATAGCCCGGCGCTTGCAGCACTAGCGGCGCACAACGGACACGGCGTCGTTGCGGTCGTCTGCACGTCGCTCGACGAAGTGCGCGACCTGGCCGAGCGCGCGCCGGAGATTGCCCATACCGTTCGCGCGGTGCTCGCCCCTTATATTCCAAGCGCCCTCGTCGCGCTTCTGAGCGGCGCAGGCGTGGCGGCCATTCGGATCGACCCGGCGATCGCCAAACGCCTCAAAGGACACAAATCGATCGCGCTCCCCGCCCCTTCGCAATGGGCCGAGGGCACGGCCACCTCCGTGGACGTCGGTGCTACGCAGCTTCCGTTGACTTGGCTTGCGTTGGGTGCCGAGCGCACCTGGGCGACCGGCCCCTCGAAGCCCCCGCCGAGCGCTCCCACCCGCGGCCGGCGGGTGTCAAGCAAGCAGCAAGAAGCAGCAGGCGGCAACAAGCAAGCGGCAAGCAGTGAGTAGCAACCAAGAGCGCCAGCGCGAGCGCGCGAGATAGACCCGGGCGCGAGCTTCTGGCATCCTTCGAGTGCGTGTCGAAAGGGAGGCTCACCCGCCAAGAACTCGGCTGGTTGCTGACGCAGGAGGCCCAAGGCGCCGCGGAGCGACTGCGAAAGGGCGTGACGGCGCTCACGCAAGCTCCCCCGTCCCCAGGCGCGGACGCCAGCGGCGTCGACGCGACGCTGTCGGTCCTCGACGACACGATGAAGATGCTCTCGAGTTTGCACGCGCGCCCCGTCGGGCTTCGCGGACGCCGGGGGCGGATCGACCTGGCGTCGCTCCTCTGGGAGGTCGCGCCGGAAGCTCGGGTCTCGATCGAACCGGGCGGCGGGACCGAGGTCTTCGGAGACGAAGCGGAACTCCGGCGAATGCTTCACGTCATGCTGGGCCACGGCAGCAGCAGCGGGAGCGCGGTCACGATCCGAGGCGACGGCGATGAAGTGGTCGTCGGCGTGATGCTCGGCCCGGACAGCTCCGCGACCTCCGATACCGAGCGCGCGTGGCTGGCGCGCATGTCTCTGCGCTATGGCGGTCGCTACGAGCTCGACGGCAGCATGGAAGTCTTGGCCCTACCGGCCGAAGGGGTGGAGGCGCGCGACGACCTCGCGAAGCTGCGCAAGGAGCTCGACGAGGCCCGAAGGCAAGGGGAGGCGTATGCCCGCGAGCTCGCGGCGGTGTGGGCGGCAGGAGACGAGCCGATAACGCCGTCCACCTATCCTCCTCCGTCCTCGCCCGTGACGGACCGGGTTGGCACCATCGCGCGACTCGCGGGCGCCATCGCGGCGTCCCTGAGGGCGATGCTCTCGCCGGCGGCGCGTGAGCTCGCCGAACTGCGGGCCTACCCCGGACCACGAAAAAGCTCGCCCGACCTGGAAATGGCGGCTCGTGGAGAGGTCGACGAACGCCTCGAAGTCATCCGCCGGCGACTGCTCTCGGTGCAGGAGTTCGTCGCTGAGCTCGCGGCCGTAGGCGAGAGCGACTCACTGGAGCCTTCGCGCGAAGTCGACCTCGTCGAGTTGGTGCGGGGCGAGGTCAGGAATCTCGAGGCCCGCGCTTTGCGGGCGGGGGTAGAGCTTCGCGTGAGGACGGTCCCGGACGAGCCGAGCACCCGTGTTCTCTCTCGCGTCGCGCCCCGCCTGGCCGCCGTCTTGGCCCGAGAGCTGATCGCGTACGCCATTGCCGCTACGCCGCGCGGTTCGGGCGTCGTCGCCACGGTAGTCAGGGGTGGTGCGCGTAGCGACGACCAGGCGCCCGGCCCCCGACTCGTCGTCGACGACGCGGGAACCATCCTCCCGGCTTCCGCCCGTCGCCCCATCCTCGCACTCGAGGTCGAGCCGGGGACGTTCGGTCGCCCGAGCAGCGTGCCGCTGTTCATCGCCGCCGAAATGGCGGCGGCTCAAGGAGCGCTTCTCGAACTTTCCGACGCGCTTCCCGAAACGTCCTCGGGGCCGCGCGGCCCGGCGGCAGGCGGCGGTGGGGGCATCGGCGGGGGCGTCCGGGTGATCGTCACCTTCCCTCGTTGAGCCTCGTGTGCCATGCTCCGCGCGATCCGCGGACAGGGCGATGCGCATTCTCGTCATCGAAGACTCGGATTCGATCCGGCACATGATCGAGGCGCTGGTGCGTGCGCGGGGGCACGAAGTCGAGGCCGTATCGAGCGGCGCCAAAGGCGTCGACAGCGCGCTCACCCGGCCGCCCGACGCGATCCTGCTCGACTTGCACCTGCCCGGGAGCTTCGACGGTTTCGACGTCTGCCGGAGGCTCCGCCAGGAGGGGCCCACTCGTGCGGTGCCTATCATCATCATCAGTGCGCTGGCGGACGATGCATCCAAGCAGCGAGCGCTCGACGCCGGGGCGACCGCCTACTACACGAAGCCGTTCAGTCCGACGGCGCTGCTCAAAGAAATCGAGTGGATCCCGGTACGTGAAAGCGCCCGGGTGCGCGTCAAATAAGGGCGCCCGGGGCGGTCGTTCTCACTTCCCGCTGATTCTGGCCACGCGCGGCTTTCCGGGTTCACCCGGTGCGTTCGGGTCCGCGGCGAGGAAGTCGGCTGCGCGGACTCGGAGCCGCTTTCGGTACGTGGTCGGTCCCGCCAAGAGAACCTCGATGTCGTGGTCGCAGGCGAGGTGCTCGATCTGCGCCTCCGGTCCGATCCCCGCGAGCATCCAGACTTCGGCGCCTCGCGGAGTCGCGACGACGCGCACCGTCCCCGGCGGTCCTTCACCTCCGACCGCGCTCCCCGGTTCGCCCGCGGGCCATGGGTCCCCGCCTCCCGCCCGCGGGTGGAACGGATCGAGCTGGACGGCCGCTTCGAAACGCGGCTTGCCGTCGGGCCCGGGGTCCCAGCCGGCGGGACCTGCGGGGACCACGACGCGCTTGGGTGCGTAGCCTTCGGCCGTCGCGACGAACTCCAGCCGTGCGCCCACGGGCATCCGGAGAATGTCGACCGGGGCCTGCCCTTCGTGCACGAGCACTTCGGCGTGGAGGGGCACATCGGTGACCACGAGGGCCCCGACGCACGCCGGGGGCACGTCGTGTTTCGGAGAAGGTGCGATCGACGCCGCGGCCGCTGCGGGAGGCTGGCGCCGCACCGCGACGTCCGAACGCAGCCACCAGATCGCATACGATCCGGCGGCGACGGCCGCAACCGCAAATCCGGTGGCCGACCACCAGCCGCGCCTCGGGTCGAGGTGGGGCGCGCTCGCAGAAGTTGCGTGCTTCTTGAGATGGGAAGGCTGCGTCGGCAGCTGCCGCTCGAACCCGCGCGAAACGTGCGGCACGCGCTTGGTGGGAGGCGCAGGCGCTGCGATCGTCGTGGGGTCGCTGCGCATGGCCAGCAGCTCTTCTACGGCGGATTCATTGGGTTCCGGACGGTCCGCCAAGCGACGGGGGGGCGCCGGAGTGGGGTCCAGCTCGGCGATCGCCCTCAGCGCACGGGCGTGCTGCTGCTCGCCGCCACCAGAGACATTGAATTGAGCGATCAGCGAGTCGACATCGGCCTCCGAATGCGACGTCCCACCGCGGTCCGGGACGAACTCCGTGGTCGGCATCTCGGTCGCGTCGGTGAGGGTGGCGTGCTTCGGCGACGCCTTCGGCGCGCGAGTGACCGTCGGATCTTCTTCCGCGGAAAAGGCCGACGCAGGCGCGCGGCGCGGGGACGGGGGCGGAGGGGACGAGGGAAGCGTATGGCGGCCGACGCCCAGCGTGACGCGCTTGACTTCGCGGGCCAAGCGGGCAAGCGCGCGCCGTCCCGCTGCGCGGTTGACGGGGATGAGGGCTGCGTCGAGCTCCTCGGCGAGGGCAGGCAACCCCGCGCCGTTCTTGCGTTTGCTCGCGGCGGCGAGCGCCGGGGTCTGAGACCCGCTCGCCTCGAGCAGGCGGCCGAGGACTTCACGGATGGAAGCCTCCGCATCGCCGCTCTTGCGATCCCGCTTCGGTTTGACCAAAGCCACCGTGCCCTCTTCGCCGACGAACACGCTTTTCGGATCGATGTTGCCGCCAATCGGGTCGGCGTGCTCGGCAATCTCGAGGACCAGATACCCGGCCAGCTCCGGCGCGAGAGGGACGCGCTTGGCACCAACGACCGCAAGCACTTCGTCGAGCGTGACCGAGGCGTCGAGCGCGCCGCCGCTCATACGAGCCGCTCCGCTTCGACGACCGGTCGCACGAGCACGCCGGCGCGCGCGAGAAAGCGCTTCGCTTCGCCGATCGAGCATTTTGCACTATGAAAGATGCTCGCGGCGAGGACAGCGCTCGCGCGTCCCTCGACGAGGCCGGCGCGAAGGTGATCGAGCGTCCCGACGCCGCCGCTGGCGATGACCGGGACAGGAACGGCATCGGAGACCGCCCGCGTGAGCTCGATGTCGTAGCCCGCGAGCGTCCCGTCGCGGTCCATACTGGTAAGGAGAATTTCACCCGCCCCCAGCGCGACGGCCTCCTCCGCCCACTTCACCGCGTCGAGCCCCGAGTCCGTTCGGCCGCCGTGGACGAAGACGCCCCAGCCTCTCCCGTCGTGTCGTTTCTTGGCGTCGATGGCGACGACGATGGCCTGGGCCCCCCAGGCATCGCTGCAGCTCCGAACGAGGAGCGGGGTTTTCACGGCGGCCGTATTGATGCTGACTTTGTCGGCCCCTGCGGCGAGAAGACTGCGCACGTCGTCCTCGGTGCGGACGCCTCCGCCGACCGTGAGGGGAACGAAGACCGCGTCCGCCGTGCGGGCGACGACGTCGAGGAGCGTTCCACGGCCTTCGTGAGAGGCGCCGATATCGAGCAGCGCCACTTCGTCCGCCCCCTCGAAGTCGTACCGCGTGGCCTGCTCGACAGGGTCCCCGGCGTCGCGCAGTCCGACGAAACGCACGCCCTTGACCACGCGCCCTCCTTGCACATCCAGGCACGGGATCACCCGCTTCGCGAGCATCGTCCAGAGCCTTACCCCGTCGCAACGGACTTCGTAAAGCCGGCGAGGGAGCGCCGGGCCTCGAGGGCGGACCGCCGGCATCCCGAGAAGACTACCTTGACGTGCTTGTCCGTACTTCATTAGCCTACGCGGGCTTCGCTCCGCGTTCGCCGCAAAAAGCGAACCTTTTCGCGCGAGTACCGCTCGGCTTTTCCCTCTCTGCTCCTCCAAGCTCTGCCGCCTGCCTGTTCAATGGCCCACTCTGGCGCGATGCCGCCCCGAACGTCCGCAAAAAAGAAGGCCCCGGTCGCCCCTCCAGCGCCCCCGAAAAAGGCGCCTTCTGTGGAGGAGCGTACGGCGTTCCTCGAGGATAGGCTCAAGGCCGCACCCGGTGAGGTCCAGGCGAAGTACCGCACCGATCTGGACATCAGCTGGGTCGCGCACGACAGCGCGCTCGAAGGGGTGGTCTACACGCTCACCGAGCTTCGGACGGCAATCGGCGCGTCCGACGCGAATGTGGCGTTCGACGCCACGGCGCAGCCCGTCGTCGAAGAGATTCGCCGACACCGGGAGGCGCTCAACTTCGTGCGCGAGCTCGCTGTCAAACGCCGGCAGCCCGTCACCGTCGACCTCGTCAAGAGCATCTATTGCGTGCTCCATCCGGAAGAGGGGGACGTGAAGACGGTAAAATACCGCAAGGACATCCCCCAGCACCGGCTCTACTTCCACGAGTACGCCCCACCGGACAAGATCGGGTACAAGCTGCGCCAGGTCGTCGATTGGGTGAACGACCCGGAAACCCGCAGAACTCGCCCGCCGGTCCGCCTTGCCGCGAGGGCGCATTACGACATCCTTCGCATTTTCCCCTTCGCGAGCGATAGCGGAAAGGTCGCGCGGCTCTTCATGAACCTCCTGCTTCTCCGAAGCGGGTGCCCGCCGGCGATCATCCATTCGACCGAGCGGCAGCGCTACTACGAGGCGCTGAAAGGCTCGAGCTCGACGATGCTCGCGATCGTGCAAGACGCTATAGAAAACAGCTTGGCGTCGATCGAGAAGCTCCTCGATCAATACGACGCCGGGGATCCGAGCCGGGCAGAGCGGCGTTCATCGCGTCCTCCTGCGGTCTGAGCGCCTCGGCCCGGATGGTGGCAACAGCGCCGAACATCCATTATGGCCGCGAAAGCCACACCTGAGGAACGAAGAGGGAGCGCTCACCGGCGCCTTCACGCGGCGTCGTGCCTCCTCTTGATGGCCGGATGCGCCGCCGCGACGGACCCGGCGCACCGAGCGGGCGTCGCGCCCGCGCCGGAAGACAAGTCGATCCATTTCATCGAAAACGACTACGCGGGGGCGCTCGCGATTGCGCGCGCCCGCCGATTGCCGATCTTCGTCGACGCGTGGGCGCCGTGGTGCCACACCTGCCTCAGTATGCGGAGCTATGTCCTCTCGGACGCCGCGCTCCGGCCCCTCCGCGACCAGTTCGTCTGGCTCTCCATCGACACGGAGCGCGAAGACAACGCTGGATTGGTTTCGAAGTTGGGAGTCCGAGTCCTCCCCACGCTCTATGTGATCGAACCCACGAGCGAAAAGCCCATCCTCGCGTGGCCGGGGTCCCTGACGGCCAACGAGCTCGCGGTCCTTCTGGAGGATTCGGCCGTCTCGGGCCGCCAAGGCAAGGAAGGAGGCGCTGCGTCTTCCGCCCTCTTGCGGGGATATCGCGCGAGCGCCGGAGGGAGGGCCGACGAGGCGATCGCTGCCTATCGACAAGCGCTCGGTGCCGCCCCCCCCGATTGGCCGAGGCGGGCCCAATCGGTGGATGCACTCGTCACCCAACTGGCCGAGGATGGTCAGTTCGGTGCTTGTGTGGATACGGGGTTCGACGAAGCACCGAAGTTGCCGGGTGGAACGGCGCTCGCCGACGTCCTGCGCGCGGCGATCGGGTGCGCCGAGGAGCTCACGAGGGGCGGATCGGGGAGCGGGCGGCTCGGCGATCTCGCGGCGCTCGGGCATCGCGTCGCTTCCGACGGCTCGCAACCGATTCTGGCGGACGACCGATCCGACCTCTACGACTTCGTCGTCGGCGCGTATCGGGAGCTCGGCCAGGACGGCGAAGCGAAGCGCATCGCGGCGGAGTGGGCCGCGTTCCTCGAGGAGCAGGCCGGGCGGGCCGCGAGCCCCGCGGCGCGGGCGGTGTTCGACGCCCATCGGGTGCTGGCCTACGGGGCGCTTGGCGAACCGCAGCGCGCGGTTCCGATGCTCGAGCAGACCGAGCGAGACTTTCCCGGCGATTACAATCCGCCCGCGCGATTGGCGACGACCTACTTGGCAATGAAGCGGAACGACGACGCCCTAGCCGCGGTCCAACGCGCGCTGGCGAAGGCATACGGTCCGCGAAAGCTGCGTTTATGGTCGCTCGAGGCCGACGCCTACCAGGCGATGGGAAACGCGCCTGCCGCCCGCGAGGCCCTGCGCGCGGCGCTCGACTTCGCAAAGACCGTGTCCCTCACCGCGGGATATTCGAAGCTTCGAGACGCGATCCAGAAACGGCTGGACGAGCAGCCGTGAAAACGGGCCTGCGTCGGTCTTCACGAAGCCTTTTCTCGCTCGGATTTCGCGCACGGTAGCGGGCACGAGCACGCGCACGGGAAGACCCCTACAATCGCCCCCGTGCTGCTCCAGCTATCGATCCGCAACATCGTGCTCATCGAGCGACTCGTGCTCGAGCTCACCCCCGGCTTCAATGCAATCACCGGCGAAACGGGCGCGGGCAAGTCCATGGTGGTCGACGCTCTGTCCCTCGTCCTCGGTGGACG
>JBAULD010000066.1:0-2274 GCA_049578005.1 Polyangiaceae bacterium | reverse complement strand
CTGATGGACCGGTGATCATCGACTTTCCCCAATCGGTCGATAGCGCGCAGAACGCCAACGCGCGAAAGCTCCTCCTCCGCGACGTCGAAAACCTGCACCGCTTCCTCGGAAAGTTCGCCCCGAACGCACGCCGCCTGCCCTACGCCGAGGAGATGTGGGAGCTCTATCAGCAGAACGCGATCACGCCGGAGACGCCCCTTACGGGTCGTTACCGTCCGTCCGAGCGGCGCGCGAACACCCATGCAGTGCTCGAGCTCATTCAGGACGCTAACTACGATGAGCGCAAGCGGCGTGAATCGCTCGGTCTACGTGGTGGTCCGCCCGCCGACCGGGCATCGCGCAGTGGGCCGCGACCCGCGCCGACTCAAACGGCCGGAATTTCAAGCGGGCCCGGTGGCGATTCCAATCCCCGGTCCCGTTCGAGCCCCTACCAAGGACGGCAGCAGCACCGGCCCGCGCCCGCCCCGCGGGGGAACACGCCGAGGAGCGCGCCCTTGCAGGGCAACGTGTCCCCGCGGCGCGAACCTCCTCAAAATGGTCCGACCCGATCCGATCAGGCTCGCCATGAGCCTCCGCGCAAAGACCCACCACGAAACGGTCCCCCATTCCTTGGGGCGCCGCCAGATCGCCCTCAGCCGCATGGTCCTCAGCGTCCGAACGCCTCGGGTGGCGCGTCCCGCCATCCGTCTGGCGCCCGAGCACCCGACGGCCAGCGTGACAAAGAGCGGCGCATCGAGGTGATCGCGCGCCGACCTCCGATGCCTCGCTAGAGCCACGCCTTACCTATTGATCACGGTTGTGCTGTCGAGAAACTCGTTGTCGACGCGATTGTGAGGCGAATCGACCAAGTGGGCCCTGGGCGAGCGTACTGTGCTGTCGAGAAACTCGTTGTCGACGCGATTGTGAGGCGAATCGACCAAGTGGGCCCTGGGCGAACGTACCCTAACGAGCGTTCCGATTCTGTGGTCACGCCAACGATGGACTGGGCGATGGTCGGCCGTCATGAAAGCGATCCTTGAGGCCGTCGTCGGTGCGCTGTTCGCAGCGCTGCGTCCTCGAGCGAACCTGTTCGCCGAAAACCTGGTGCTCCGCCAGCAGTTTGCAATTCTTCGCCGCGCAACGCCGCGTCCCCGGCTCCGTCCGATCGACCGAGCGTTCTGGGTCATCGTCTCCCGTCTGCGGTCGCGGTGGGCGGAGTGTCTCGCGATCGTCCAACCGGGGACCGTGATTGCGTGGCATCGGCGCAACTTCGCTCGGTGGTGGGCGTGGAAGTCGCGGCCCGTGGGTCGGCCGCCTGTGCTGGTGAAAAACTCATTTCTCCGAGTTCGGGCGGCAGGCACGCGCCTACGTCCACAGCCTACCGCAGGGTGCGGATTCTCCGCTGACAATCCCGACGCTCTGGGCGAGCGTCCCAACGTGGTCGCGTTCCTCATGGCGGTCGTCGGCGCGCTCCGGGCGGCGCTCCGCTCGCGAGGGAGCCTGGTCGCCAAAACCTCGCGCTGCGACAACAGCTCGCAATCCTGCGCCGTCAGGCGAAGCGCGCCCGGCTCACGCCGCTGGATCGGACGGCGTGGGCGTCACCCTCCCAGCCGCCGCCCTGCTCGCCGGGGACCAAGAAGGAATACCGTGGAACCATTCGTCCTCCCGGCTGTCTGCCTGAGAGCGGTCTGTCCGTGCTCGGCGAGGCCGATGTGACCTCTAGGCTTGAGGCACGGTCAGCTGCACATAGCGCGTCGACAGCGCGGATAGGGGTTCATTGATGGAAAGTCAGGGAAAGGCGAAAGTCGCGCTAACCTTCGCGCTGTATCAGGGGGATCAGCTCGTTCGCCGCGACACGATTGCGCAAGACATCGTGAAGGTCGGCAAAGACCCGCGCAGCCATCTGCGCGTGGACGACGAGTTCGCGTCGCGCATGCATGCCGTGATCGAGGTGGCGTCGTCCGCCGACATCACCCTGATCGACTTGGGCAATGAATCCGGCACGCTGGTCAACGGACAACGCGTCAACAAGTGCAAGGTGCGGCCCGGCGATCAGATTCAGATCGGCTCCGCACTCATTGTGCTCGAGACCGCCGAGGTGGCTGCCGCCGCGTCTCAATTAGGCCCCGGAGCGTGTGCGCTTGGCCATGAGCTGTCGGCTGCGACGCTGGTCGGTGTCGCTGCAGTGGCGCCGACCCCGGCCCCGAGTGCGCCGGCGGCGGCACCGCCCCGCCCGTTCGCGAGTGCAAATCCGTTTGCCGCCCGCTCCCGGTCGGCTTTGGATCCATTTGCGGG
>JBAULD010000065.1:0-3208 GCA_049578005.1 Polyangiaceae bacterium | reverse complement strand
GCGTATGGAGAAATGGAGCCAAAATGATTCGCACGACAGGATCGTCGTCTCGATTATTGCGAGCCGCGTCCCCTCACCTGGTTTTCGTGGCGCTGCTCGGCGGGGCATGCACGGCACAAGTCGGCAGTCCCGGCTCATCGGGCGGTTCTTTGGGCCTCTCCGGGGGCGGCGGGCCAAGCGGCAACGGTGGGTCGATGGCCGCCGGCGGCGGAGGAGCAGGAGGAGGCGGAGGTGGGGCCGCCCAGCCAGGACAAACGAATTCCGCATCCGGGAGTTCCGCCGCTCCGGGCGCTGCGTCGGGTCCCCGCGATCCCGGACGAGTCACGATCCGACGTTTGAATCGCGCGGAATACGACAACACCGTGCGAGACCTGCTCGGTACGGCACAAACGCCGGGTGCCTCCACGTTCCCGGACGACGCTCCCCAGGTGGGCTTCGACAACAACGGCGACTTGCAAACGCTCTCGCCCGCGCAGTTCGCTCTGTATCAGCAGGCGGCGCAGTCACTCGCGGCCGAGGCGATGACAGTAGGATCGGCCGAACGCGCCAAGCTCGTCACATGTGACCTGACCACCGGCACGACGTGCGCGCAGACCCTCATCACGAATTTGGGGCTCCGCGCCTACCGGCGGCCGCTGACAGCGACCGAGGTGACCTCGTACGTCGCGCTAATGGCGTCGGCGGCCCAAGCTGGCGCGACCCCGGACGTGCAGTTTCGCACGGTCATCGAGGACATGCTCGTCGCTCCCGATTTTCTTTTCCGCCCAGAACTCGATCCCATGCCGACTTCTCTCACGCCACACGTTCTCGCGCCGTACGAGATGGCGTCGCGCCTCTCGTACATGGTGTATCGGAGCATGCCGGATCAGCCGCTCTTCGACGCCGCGGCCAGCGGGAGTCTTACGCAGCCTGCGGACATTCAAGCGCAGCTCACGCGCATGATCGCAGACCCGAAAGGGGTTTTTGCACCGACGTTCGCGACGATGTGGCTCGGTACGAGCGCGGTCACGACGCAGACCTTCGATCCGACGGTCTTCCCCGAGTTCACTCCCGCGCTCGCGAGCTCGATGGGCGCAGAGGTGACGGACTTCTTCAACGACTTCGTCCAGAATAATGGGCCGGTCACGCAACTTTTGACCGCCAAGTTCTCGTACATCGACCAAAATCTCGCGACGCTCTACGGCATCGCAGCGCCGACCGGAACCGGGTTGACCCGAACGACCTTGAGCACGCCAGAGCGTGCGGGTCTGCTGACGACGGCCGCGGTGCTGTCCGTCACCTCGCAGCCGACGCGCACTTCGATCGTGAGGCGCGGTGCGTGGGTGCTCAGTCAGCTGCTCTGCGCGCCACCCCCAGCACCTCCGCCCAACGTGCCGCCGTTCCCAACCACCATGGTGAGCGGCACACAGAAGCAGATCCTCGCGCAGCACCGGGCGGACCCGTCGTGCGGCGCGTGTCACAACAGCATCGACAACATCGGCCTCGCCATGGAGAACTACGACGCGGTCGGCGCTTATCGAACGACCGACAACGGCGTGGCGATCGATGCCTCTGGCGAATTCACCGGGGCGATTGCAGAGCCGAATCTCCCCGCCGGACAGAACGGCCCTACGTTCGTTGGCGCCGTGCAACTTGCAGCGACGGTTGCGGCCGATCCGCGGTTCCCGTCGTGCGTCGCGCAGAACGCGCTGAGCTACGCCCTCGGCAGGACACTCCTGACGACGGACGCGCCATACATCACGGATATCACCACGAGCTCGTCCGGAAGCCTAGGCGTCCGGGATGTTCTCATGAATGTCGTCGCAAGCGACACGTTCCGCATGCGTCACGGAGAGATCTAGGAGAAATGCCATGAGCATCACGCGTATCCATGACAAGAACGTGTCCTTCGATCCCAAGGCGCTGGCGGCGGAACAGCGCAATCCGACGCGAATCGTCGTGCCTCGCCGTACGGTCCTGCGAGGAACCGCCGCGTGCGTCGCCCTGCCAATGCTGGAATCGCTACTGACAACCTCGGAGGCACGCGCCCAAGCGGCCTCGCCGCCCCTGCGGCTCATGACCTGGTTCATCGCTTGTGGAGTTTGGGGGCCGAGCTGGTTCCCAACCGATACCGGTGCCAACTACACGCTCTCGCCGACGTTGACGGCGCTAGCCCCCGTGAAGAGCAAGGTTCTCGTCTTTGCAGGCATCACGAACGCTCCATGCGTCAACTCCCAGGGTTCCCACGGCTGCGGCCCCCCCGGTATGACCACGTGCATGCAGGGGACCAAGCCGGCGATCGGAATGGGGATCTCCATCGATCAGGTTTACGCCCAGGCACTCGGGAACGCGACTCGGATCCCGTCGCTGCAGATTAGCGGGACCGACGGAACGTTCTCGGACGTGCAGTATCCGGCCGTCTACAACGGCACGACGTCGTGGGCGAACACGACCACGCCGCTTCCGCCGATCGTGAACCCCGATACCATTTTTGATCAGCTGTTCGCCGGCACGATGACCGCCACGACCGCCGCCAATCCCGCCGCGATGGCGGCAATCGCTCAACGAAAGGCGCTCAGCAAGAGTGTCCTCGACGACGTTTTGGGTAAGGCTACGACCTTGCAGGGAAAGCTCGGGAAGACCGACCAGGGTAAGCTCGACCAGTACCTGACGGCTGTTCGCGCTGCCGAGTTAGCGGTTCAACAGACGACGACCTCGACCTGTAGTCCCGGAACACTCACGCGGCCCACGATGACGGTGGGGCCGGATACGAACGGTTTCGGTCTCAAGATCTACGATCCCAACCTTTACACGAGCACGATGTCGGACCTCATGGCCCTCGCATTTCAGTGCGACGCGACGCGGGTCATCAACTACCAACAGATGAACGGGGGCCATTCGTCGTACTCGAGCTTCCCGTGGCTGACGCCCGTGGTGAACAGAGACCATCACAGCCTGTCGCACCACAACGGAAACGTCACGGCCGGCTTGCAGCTTGCCCAGATCGAAGCGTGGGAGATCGGGTTATTCTCAGCGTTCCTCCAGAAGTTGGACGCCATCTCGGAGGGTAGCGGCACCGTTCTCGACAATAGCCTCATCTTTCTGTCGAGCGAGATATCGGACGGCAATGCCCACAATCAGGGCGCTACGACGTACGCCAACTTCACGGCGCCGACGGGCAAGCCGATCCTGCTGGCAGGCAGCGCAGGCGGCAAGTTCAAGACGGGCC
>JBAULD010000064.1:0-10604 GCA_049578005.1 Polyangiaceae bacterium | reverse complement strand
ATGGTAGCCGAACATGCAGAGACCCCCCGCGTTCCATTGCGCCAGGCAGCGAGTGTCGTTGCCGGCGTTGTTCACATCGAAGGAACGAATGGCGGGGTACTTCCCGGTGGTCGCAAAGACGTAGTCGAATTCGACGTCGTCTCCGCTCGGCTGCCCGGTAGCGTTCTCCTCTTGACCGGAAATGATGTGATTGCCGTATTGACTATACAAGTAACAGAGCACGTTCTTGGTCTGCTGAGTCGCGTTCGGAGTGACGGGGGCCACCGTGCAACCCGCGTCCGTGTCGCCGGGCGAGGTCGAACCCGAGTCGGAGCCGGAGCCTCCGCTGCCGGAGCTAGACCCCGTTTGCGACCCGGCCTCCGACCTCCCCGAGTCCGAGACCGTGGCGTCGCCCGATCCAGCTTCCGAGCTCGAGCCCGAACCGGCGCCCGAGTCCGACCCAGCGGAGCCCGACCCGGCGTCGAGGACTCCGGAGTCCGACCCGGAGCTCGACCCGAAGCCGGATCCCGAGCTGCCGCTCGCCACGCCCCCTGAACCCGACGAACCCCCCGAGCTCGACCCCGCATTGGTCCCCGAGCTGCCCTGGTTCGCACCAGAGCCCCCGGACCCGGAGCTCGAGCCCGGTCCGGCACCCGAACTGCCGCTGGCGCCACTCGAAGTCGACTGGCCCCCGGAGCTGCTGGACCCGGCGCCCGCCTCCACGTTTGCCGAATTATCCGGGGAAGTGCCGCTGCACGCCGTTACCAAGGCCGCGGTGGCAAGAAGAGCGACGGCCGCGGCGAAGGCGGTTTTCCCGGCGCGGTCTTTCGAGATCGTTGATCGCATGCACAATTCCATCAGCTTTCTACCAGCACAGACGCGACTGGCTCCGGTTTCGGCTCACGTTGCTGGCCGCACCAGCTCCTTATCAGCATCGGCTGAAACGCAAATGCACGCGAGCCCGCCGCCGCATCCGGGTATCGTCCGGTTGTGTGCTTCGCACGGTCCGCCCGTTGCGGCGTGGCGTGGATGGGAATGGCTCTCGTGCCGTCATCGCACGTCGCTCGCGCGCAAGCGGCCAACCCCGCGGGCGCGTCCTTGCTCGCGGCCACCCCGCCGCCGATGCCCACTCCGATCGACGGACTCGGCGCGGACCTGCTGGACGCCTTCTCCGGCACCAGCCTTCTCTTTTACGGAGGCGCGGTGGCCGTCACCGGCGCGATGGCGTTCAGCGGTGCCGACCACGCCATCCGCGTCGGAGTCCAGCGCAACCTGGTCGCGCCGGCCTTCGGGGACGCGGCACTCTATGCGGGCTATGCCCTTCCGGCGAGCGTCGCGCCCGCCATTTACTTGGTCGGACTCGCCGCCCACGATTCGAAGGTGGCGGGCGCAGGAAGCGCGGCGCTCCAAGCCCTGGCGACGGCCCTGGCGGCCACGGGCGTCCTCAAGATCGCGGTCGGACGCTCCTATCCGCTCGCGGGCGGAGATCCGAGCGCACCCGATCGGCTGGATCATCCGGAATACGCCCGCCAGTTCCGCCCCTTCCAGACCCTTTGGCCCCTCCCATCGTGGCCCTCCGGGCACACTTCCGCGACCCTATCGATCGCCGCCGCGCTCACGGCCTACTACCCGGACGAAATGTGGGTCCCGTTCGTCGGCTATCCGCTCGGGATTCTCATCGGCCTCGGGATGGTGGACGGCGATCGACACTGGGCATCCGACGTCGTGGCGGGCGGCCTGATTGGCCATGCGATCGGTTACTCGATTGGAGCCGACTTCCGCAGGCGCCTCACTTCACAGGGCGCTCGGGGGGCGCGCGCCGTGAAGGTCGTTCCGCTCGCCACGTCGACCTATTGTGGTCTCCAGGCGACGGGCTCCTGGTAACTCCCTCTCTCGCTCATCTCAGGCGCTGATGCGGCGGTCGGTACGTTCGAGCAGCTCTTCGTACGCTCCTCCGAACTCCACGACTTTGCACCCTTCGCCGTCGTCCCCCGGATCGCGGTCCCGCAGCTCGACGATGCGGGTCGCCAGGCGCGCCACGAAGTGGTGGTCGTGGCTCACGAAGAGCACGCTTCCCTCGAACTTGAGCAGCCCCTCGAGCAGGCCCTCGATCGACTCGATGTCGAGGTGGTTGGTCGGCTCGTCGAGGACCAGGACATTGTGCCGGCCGAGCACCATCTTGCCGAGCAGCAGCCTCGCGGCCTCGCCACCGGAGAGCGCCTCGGTCGGTTTGAGCGCGGCGTCGCCGCTGAAGAGCAGCCGGCCGAGGATGGCGCGAATCTCTTCTTGAGGACGGCGCGTATCGAACCGGTAGAGCCACTCCGCCGGCGTCGTACCTTTTCCGGTGGCGCCCAGCGACTCGTGATGGTCCTGCGCGAAGTAGCCGACGCTCGAGTCGTGTCCCCAGCGAACCTCGCCCGCGTCGGGCACGAGAACGTAGGGCTTCGTCTCCGCGTCCAGCCCCTGATACGCCCCGACGAGGAGCTTCAGGAGCGTCGACTTGCCGATGCCGCTCCGCCCGATCACCGCGATGCGATCGCCTCGGCTCACGTGGAGACTGACGTCGTCGAGTACGACCTTGGAACCGAAGGCTTTGCGCACGCCCGCGACGCGCGTCACGTCGCGCCCGCTCGGCTTGTCGAAGTCGAAGCGGACGTAGGGGCGCACGAGGCTCGAGCGCTTCGCGCCTTTGGTCTCCACGATCTCTTCCAGGCTCTCGATCTGCTTGAGGCGGCTCTGCGCCTGCCTGCTCTTCGAGGCGTGCGAGCCGAAACGCTGCACGAAGTCCTGGAGTTCGCCGATCTTCTTCTTGGCCGTCTGCGCGACGACCTCGGCCCGCTGCTGGTTCTCGTACTTGGCTGCGACGAACTCCGAGTAATTGCCCGTGTAAATGGTGATCGTCCGGTAGTCGATGTCGGCGATGTGCGTCGCGACGGAGTTGAGGAAGTGGCGATCGTGCGAGACCACGAGGAGCGTCCCGGCGAAGTCGTCGACGAGAAACCGGATGAGCCAATGAATGGACTCGAGGTCGAGGTGGTTGGTCGGCTCGTCGAGGAGCATCACGTCCGGCCGACCGAAGAGCACTTTGGCGATGAGAACGCGCAGTTTGTAACCGGCCGGCAACGTCCGCATCGGCTCCGCGTGCTTCTCCGCCGGAATTCCGAGCCCGACGAGAAGCTCGGAGGCCTGACTCTCCGCCGAGTACCCGTCGTTCTCGGCGATGATCCCCTCGAGCTCGGCCAGGCGCATCCCCACCGCGTCGTCGACTTCACCGGCGAGGAGCTTGTCCTTCTCGACCATCGCTGCCCAGAGCTCGGACTTCCCCGCCATGACCGTGTCGAGGATGCGCTGCTCGTCGTAAACGAAGTGATTCTGCTCGAGGACACCCAGCTTGAGCCCGCGAGGGATCTCGATCGAGCCCGCGTCCCAGTCGTCCTGGCGCGCCAGCATCTCCATCAGCGTCGACTTGCCGGCGCCGTTGGCCCCGGTCACGCCGTAGCGCTTGCCGGGGTCGAACTGAACGCTGACGTTCTCGAAGAGAATCTTCGGGCCGAAACGCTTTGTGACCTTGTCGAGGACAATCATCGCCCGCGTGCCTTTAGCACACGGGGCACGTCCCCAGTAGGGCGCCTACCCCCGCGGAAGCGTACCCCGTCCGCGATGTGGGCGAGCCGTCACGAGCCCGAGAGAACCTGCTTCAGCGTTTCGTCGAGCGTCGTCGCCCCGTGGACCACTCGGTCACCGACCGGAGCGATGAGACCCTTGCCGAACGCGCCGTACATCTCCGCAAAGAGCTCGGCGAGTGACTTCGGCATTCCGCCTTTCATCAGCGCGTCCACGACACCGGTCGGCGGAACGTCCACGACTTGGAGTTTCTTGCCGAGCGCCGCCCCGAGCTTCTCCGCCACCTGGCGGTTCGAGTAAGCAGGCCCGACGAGGTCGATGACTTCGCTTTTCGCGGGCGCGTCGAGCAGCAGCTGCACGGCGAGCTTCGCGATGTCCTTCGTGGCGATTTGTGGCAGAGGATAGTCCGCCGAGGGAGCGAAGTTCGGGAAGATGCCCATCGCCTTGGCAGGTCCGAGCGACATCGCCACGTTCTCCTGAAACGACCCCGCGCGAATGGCGCTCAACGTCACCCCGGTCGCCCGAAGGGCGTTCTCTAGATAGTTGAGGCCGCGAATGGGGCCCGTTCCACTGGGAAGATCCGCGCCGATCGACGAGAGCAGCACCACGTGCCGCACACCGCTCGTCTTGAGCGCGCTCGTGATCGAGTCGGCCGTCTTCTTCTGAGTCGCGAAGAAATCGGACGCTTGGTAGTTCGGCGGAAGCAGCGTGAAAAATCCGGACGCTCCCTTCAAGGCACCGGACAGAAACGCCGAATCGTCCAGCGATCCGACCGCCACTTCGGCGCCTTGCTTCGCCCATGCAGCGCCTTTGTCCGCGCTGCGGACCACGACGCGAACCGCCTTGCCTTTGCCGAGAAGCTCCTTCGCGACAACCGAGCCCACGTGACCCGTGACACCTGCGACGACGTACATGACGGCCTCCTGAGGAACCGGCGTTCTGGCGCCTGGGCGGCACCGTAGCCGGGGGCGGAGAGCGTCGCCAGCGACCGGTCAGCAGGCCCGCCCGCTCGCCGAGCGCGCGACGTGATAGACCGTTCGCGTGGCGAAGGGCGCGCAGCAGGACGATTCGTCGATTCCCAAAGACGAGATGGCCAGCGGCGAGCGACGAGCCCTCGGGTGGACCGCGATCGCAGCCGCCGCCGCCATCGTATGGATCGTCATGCCGATCGGCCTCGGGGTCCTCCTGGGGACGCTCCTGGCGTTCACATTGCAACCGGTGTTCGAACGACTCCTGCCGAAACTCGGTCCCCGGTGGTCGGCACTTTTCACGGTGGTCGTGTCCACCGCCGCCCTCGCGGGCTCGCTGGTCGGACTCGCGTGGCTCCTGCTGGCGAAGGGCGCCGCGCTCGCCCGCGAATGGATCGCTTCGCTCGGGCCGAACGGGCAGCTCGGCGCCGTGCTCAGCGCCGTCGGCCGGGTCACGGCGAAGGTCGGCATCTCCCCCGACGAGCTCGCGTCGCGCTCTCGGGCGCTCGCCGAAACGGCGGCGACGCGCGCCGCGGCGTTTGCGGAAGCACTCTTGTCGACGACCGCGAGCTCCCTCTTGGCGCTCTTTTTCGCCATGATGTCGATGCATTTCATCTTGCGCAATTGGAACGCGATTACGCGCCGGGCCGCGGAGTCCCTTCCCCTTCGTCCCGACTATACGTCGGCGCTCCTTGCCGAGTTCCGCCGGGTCGGCCGAGCGACGTTGCTCGGCACCGTCGGCACGGGCATCGCGCAGGGCGTCCTCGCCACGATCGGTTACATGATCGCGGGAGTACCCGAACCGCTGTTCTTCGGCGCGGCTACGGCGGTGGCCTCGCTCATCCCGGCCGTCGGGACATTGCTCGTTTGGGTCCCGGTCGGCGTGGCCCTGATTCTCGGCGGACACCTCAGCCGCGGAATCTTGGAGCTCGCGTGGGGCGCGCTGGTGGTCGCCGGAATCTCCGATTACGTCATCCGGCCCATGCTCGTCGACGGCGGGGGCGAAATGCCGACGCTCGTGACCTTCGCGGCGCTTCTCGGAGGCGTAGAGGTCCTCGGCCCGCAGGGGCTCATCGTCGGCCCCGTCGTCATGTCGATCGCCATCGCGGTCCTGCGCCTTTACTTCCGCGAAGCCCGCAAAATGCGCACGTGAGAGTCGGGTGCGCCCTCCCTGCGATGGGACGGATGCTCACGCTTCAGCGGAGGACGGCCTGGACCCAGCGCCCGAGCGCGACGAGCACCGCCTCGGGGATCTCGTGAACGCCTCGAAATGGGACCCATGTCACGTCCAGCCCGCCGGCGTGCAGCAGGTCGCGGAGCTTCTCGGCGTACGCGAACGGCAAGATTGGATCGCCGGTGCCGTGGCTCTGGAAGACGGGCAGACCGCGGCGCCCGGCCGCGAGCCGCCCCCACTCGTCCGCCGCCAGGAGCGTTCCGGACAAGAGCGCGATGCCGGCGAGCGCGCGCTCGGAGCGCAGCGCGACGTCGCACGCGAGCATCGCCCCTTGGGAGAAGCCGCCGAGGACTAGCTTGCTCGGCTTCAGTCTGGCGTCGATCTCGTCGAGCAGCGCTGTGACACGCGCGCGCGCCTCCGTCATTCCGAGCGGCACCTCTCGGCTGAGCGACTCGAGCTCGCCGCGTTCGGCCGCGAGCAGGCGCCGCTCGATGTCGATGAACCACCACGCTCTCCGCCCGGGCTCGATGGGAACCGCTTCTGGTCCGGCGGGAAAGGCCCAGCGCGTCCCGCGGGGGGCGTCGACGACACGCCAGAGCGACGCGAGGTCGTCGCCCGGGGCCCCGAAACCGTGCAGGAGGACCACGAGCGGCCCGTCGCCGCCCCCTTCGCGATCGGTGCCCCCCGCGAGGCGCACGGTCAGGCCCGCCAGCTCGATTTCCTTCATCGCGGCAGCTTACTCCTCGTCACGGAGCGCACACGCGACTTCCGGGCTTTCGCAGCTTCATCCGGACGAGCGTCGCGGCAATCGCTTCTTCCACTTGCTCCTGCCCGATCGAACGAAGAAAGACTCCGTATTCCGAAAGCTTTCTCGTTAGGACCGCGTCGACGACGACGCGACTGCCCTCGAGGATCTCGACGTGCGTCGCGTCTTCGTCGCCGAGGTCGAAGTTGATGTAGCCGCGGCACTTCGCGGACCCGCACCGGCAGGGGTCCCGCTCCGGTTCATTGTGGCTGACCCACCCGTAGAAGATCGTGACTTCTTCGCCCGGTGAGATCGCTCTCGTGCACTGGATGCGGCCCTCGCCGTCGGAGAAGATGGCCGCGTTCGGCTCGCAGCTGTGGTTGCAGAGCCAGCCGCCCGGAACGCGAGAGTCGGGAATGATCACAGTTCTTTCGCCCGAGAGGAGCGTGAGCTTCGTCTCCGCGGCGGCGACCGCCTCGGGATCGCCAGCGTCCACCCTCTTTTGCTTGGGCGCGTAGGGGACGACGACGTCGCCCGGGTTGAAGCGGCGCCTGGCGAAGACCCCCCGGCCTGCAATCCGGCTGTCGCGAAACTCGACCGGAGCCAGGCTGAACATCGGTTTGACCGCGCGGCGCGTGGCGGACACGCCTAGAAGGTAGGCGCCTGCTCCATCGGACCGCAACGACCTTGTCGGTCGGGAGGGACATGCCCGCGTCCACCCCGAGCTTGACGTCGCCGGATTCGGGCGTCAAATGACCACGGGGTGTGGGCTCGCCTACGGCCGACCCCGCCTCGCGAGAGAACGCAACGCGTGGCGCAAGATAGCTTCAACTGGACTGGAGTCCGAGAGGGCGACGTCGTCGCGGGCAAGTACCGCGTCGAGCGCTTGCTCGGGACTGGGGGCATGGGCGTAGTCGTCGTCGCCCACCACCTGCAGCTCGACGAACGGGTCGCGCTGAAATTCCTCCATCCGGAAGCGCTGCGCAACCCGGAGGCGGTGGCCCGCTTCGCGCGGGAGGCGCGGGCGATGGTGAGGATCAAGAGTGCGCACGTCGTCCGCGTTCGCGACGTGGACGCGCTCCCGAACGGCGCGCCCTACATGGTCATGGAGTACCTCGATGGCGACGACCTCGGGGCCGTCCTCCAAGACGCGGGTATCCTCCCCATCCACGAAGCCGCAGATTTCGTCCTTCAGGCGTGCGTTGCCGTGGCCGAGGCGCACGCCGCCGGAATCGTCCACCGGGATCTCAAGCCTCCGAATCTCTTTCGAGTTCGCGGCGCGCAAGGCGAATTCTCGATTAAGGTGCTCGACTTCGGTATTTCGAAGATGGTGGACTTGGGGCCGGCGTCCGCCGGGCTCATCACGCGGGACAACTCCCCGATGGGAACCCCTCCCTATATGTCGCCCGAACAGGTGCGCGCGTCGCCCTCTATCGACGGAAGGGCGGACATCTGGGCGCTCGGCGTCATCTTCTTCGAGCTCCTGACCGGGCGTCCTCCCTTCGAAGCCGAGTGCGTAGCGGACATCCTCATCAAGATTGCGACCGACCCCACGCCCTCGCTCCGAGATTTGCGACCCGACGTGCCGGCCGACCTCGAGGCGTTGATCTTCAAGTGCCTCGAAAAGGAGCCCGCGCGGCGATTCCGAACGGTCGGCGAACTCGCGAGAGCCCTCTTGCCGTTTACGCCGCCGGAAGCGCCGGCGCGGCTCGAAATTCTGCCTTGGCTCCAGGGCGGCGCCGGGCCAGCTGTCAGCGCGGCTGGAGCATTCGATTCGGCTCCGCCCGGCCCGCCTCCGGAACCGGCCGCGCAACCTGTCGAGCGGGGGCTGCTGTCGCCGCCCCGCCGGCCGCGGGCGCTCGTCGGAACGGGGGTCGTGGCTCTGGCCCTCGTCGTCGGGGTTGTCGTCACTTTTTCTTGGGCGAGTCGGCTCCGCGAGGGAGGCCACCGCGATTCGCGGGCAATTGCCGAGCGCACGGCGCTCGCACTCGAACCCGCACAATCGCACGCCGCGGCCTCGTCCTCGGTCCCGAGCATCGACGTGTCGGACCTTCCGCCCGCTCCACCCCCCGCCGCGGAACACCCTGACGCCCCGCCACGGTCGCCCAGCGAACCCCCAGCGGCGAGCCCCGTGCAGCCCCCGACCGCTTCGGCCCCGACGGCTGCGCTCCGCCCTCCCGTGCCGAGAATCAACTGCGTCCCCCCCTATGTGATCGACTCGGCCGGCAAGCATCGTTACAAGCTCGAGTGCCTCTAGCGGTTACGAATCGACCCATGCGGAAAGGATTGTGGGCGCCGTCCCTCGTCTTGTCGTTCATGCTCTTCGACCGGCCAGCGTTCTCTGACGACCGAGCCGCGTGCCTCGAAGCGGCCTCCAAGGGACAAACGCTGCGGGACGCGCACGAGCTCGTCGAGGCCCGCGAAGAGCTCTTGGTGTGCGCCGGCCCGCGATGCCCCGCCGTCGTGCAGGCCGACTGCATCAATTGGCTCGAAGACGTCCAGCGCGCGCTTCCCACCGTAGTGATTTCGGCGAAAGACGCGTCGGGCGCTGACCTCGTCGACGTGAGGGTGAGCATGGATGATCAGCCGCTCTTGCCGAAGATCGACGGCCTCGCGTTGCCCGTGGATCCGGGGCCGCACGCGTTCCGGTTCGAGTCGAAGGGTCGAGCGCCCGCCGAGCTGCGCGTCCTCATCAAGGAGGGCGAGAAGAGCCAGAGCCTGTCGGCCGTGCTCGGCCCTTCGCCCCAGCCCACGCGCGCCGGACGCGCGGACGATGGCAGCGCGACGGGATGGAAGACACTCGGTTGGGCGCTGGCCGGGGCGGGGATGGCGGGGCTCGGCTTGGGGGCCGTGTCCGGCGTCGCGGCGCTCGTGAACAAGAGCGCAGCCCACTGCATGAGCAACGATACCTGCGATCCGGGTTCGACCGGGGGGATCAAGACGGCCGCCATCCTGTCGGACGCGGGCTGGATCGCCGGGAGCGTCCTTCTCGCAAGCGGAACCGCGCTCGTCCTCTTCTCCGACCGGAAAGCCTCGTCGTCGGGTATCCGAGTCGTCAGCGCCGTCACACCGGCGGGCGCCGGCATCGTCATGAGGGCGACGTGGTGACCGGCCGCAACCGGCACGAGCGTCTTTGCAGGGTCGCCATGCTCATCGCTGGCTGCGCGATCGGCGGCTGCGAGGCCATCGTGAACGACGGCAACCTGAAGGACCGACCCGCCGGCGGCAGCGCCCAAAGCGAACCGCCGAACGAGGCAGGGACCTCCGACGTGACCGACGCCGGCGGGTTCGATGCGGACCAGCCCGATGGGGGCGCGAACGCGGCGGTCGAAGACAGCGGCACCGCCGACTCCCAGTCCGGGCCCGACGACGCCTCGGTGGCGTCTCCGGACGACGCGGGGACGACTGCGGGCGATGCGACTCCGCCCGACGGAGAGCCTGCATCGCAGGATTCCGGGCAGGCGCCCGACGCCACCATGCCGGACGATGCGGCACCCCCCGACGCTTCCTTCGGGGACTCGGCGCCCGCGCCTTTGGACGCGGCGTCGGCGGGTTGTAGCCCCGGCGCGGTCGTCATCCCGATGACGAAGCTCAACACGACTTACAAGTTCAATACGGTGGCAGCGGTTTGCGTTACGTACAAAGGCTATGTCAGCGGTTGGAACGGGTCGAACGTGCAAGGGCGAAGCGTCACGGTGATAGGCGCGACGACGCGCACGCTCGCGACTATCGCAGAGAACGCGGTGCAACCATCTGTGGCGCCGTCTTCGGACGGCTACATTTATTGGAACTTCTCGATAGGTTTGTACGCATACGCGTCGATGGACGCGTTTCCCTGAGTCGAAGCGGAAGAAGTCTCGTTCAATCGGCGACGCCGCTCCTTTCGTCGGAAGCGCGTCATGTCCACTTGGAAGTGCCGCGTTCCCGTAGGAAAAGTGACGCTTCCTCTCGAAACGTCTCCTCGCTCGGTTGGTCAGGGGTCAAGTTGGGTTGGAGAAGTGTCATTGGCCGTTCGTCACGAGTCAGGTTCGATTGAAACGGACGCATTTCTCCTTGGCAAAGCGTCAGGTTGACTTGGAACGGACGCATTTCTCCTTGGCAAAGCGTCAGGTTG